>JAHYJU010000008.1 GCA_019428825.1 Patescibacteria group bacterium
AATTATAAAAAATTTAAACTTTTAACCTATCTTTTTTGGGCTATTTTTATAGCAACCATAGGTGCTGGCTATCCTAAAACGGCCCTCGCAGAGACGGGGTGGGGAAAAGTCTCCACTCTGGAATCAGATTATATAAAAGTGTTAGAGCCAACACCTTACGGATTGCTAGCCGGTGAGTACGACTCAAGAACTTTATTGGACCCGCCCCCGGCAAACGCAGTTTTCCTATCAAAAGATTTCGGACAAACTTGGAATAATATTGGTTTAGATAAAAGAGCAATATTAGATCTTAAATATTACGATGGGAAAATATATGCCGCTACATATTACACCGTAAACTATTCCAGAGGATTATTTTTATCAGAAGACTTTGGGGAAAATTGGACAAATATCGGACCGAACGTATCCCCCACAAAAATTGACAGAAACAGCAATACGATTTTCCTTGGTACAAACAGCTACGGTATTTACATATCAACGGACGAAGGACAAACGTGGACGAAATCTTTGGGAGAGAGCGGTACACAATGGAAAATTTACGGGCTCCAAAGCTCAGAAGAAGTCACATTTACTGCAACTGTAAATAAATTTTATAGAACGGAAAATAATGGAGAAACCTGGCAACAAATAGAATTTTTTGATGGAAAAACGATTGCATCCATTTGTATAAACGGGGATATTGTATTTGCAGGTGCAACAGGAACATCGGGTTTATTCAGATCAAGAGATAAAGGTTTAACATGGGAAAAAGTACTAGGGTTTGGAAATTATTCAGTAGATAAAATAATATTTTTTAAAGGTTCGTATTACGCAGGCAGGTACAATCCCGGGACAGAAAAATATTCTGTTTTTGTATCCCATGATGAAGGAGAAAATTGGTCTGATATAGGACTAAATTTAGAAACAATAAATAAAGTAATAAGTTTAGCAGTACTGGTTTCTGAACCCTCACACCTCTTTTCAGCAATTTCAACTAAAGGTGTACATAAATACCAAATACCTGCACACACTCCTGCGGAGTCACCTTTTCTAAACATCCCCTGGGAATACCAAAATGAAAACGAACTGATGGATACAATAACTTCCTACTTTGATCACAGCTATCCCCTGCTTGGGTACAGCTATTTTTCTGAACCTGAAAACGAATCGGATTCTACATTAAATTTTCTCGGTTATAAAAATATCCAACCTCATATATATTACAGTTCTCATAGTGGAACTGATTTTGGGTTACCGTATGGAACTGATATCCTAGCCCCGGCGTCCGGATATGCTACTTACTATTATTGTAAAGACTGCGGAAACTCTATAAAAATTGACCACGGAAATGGGTACCAAACCACCTATATGCATCTACAAGACGATAATTTAGTTACAAAAAACGATAAAATATGGATGAATAATAATGACATTATAGGAAAAGTTGGTTTAACGGGAAGGACTACCGGACCCCATCTTCATTTTGAGGTTACTAAAGATAAAGATATGGACGGAGTATTCACGAATGATTTCCCCATGGGAAGGACCGATCCTTTTGGCTGGCATACAAAAGATAAGAACGACCCGTGGAGAAATTTTTCTTGGGAAGATACTTTGGGAAATCATTCTGGAAGTTCGAGTCTATATCTTTGGAATATTCAAAACAGAAAAATATCAGGAGTCATTTCGGGAGATACAAATCCAGAAAGTGATAAAAATCTAACCCTGGATAATATAAACGTTGAGTTTGAAAATCCTCAAAATTTTTTTACATCAAAAATTCTTACTTACATCCATCCGGTATTAGACTCGTACAACTATAAACTACAATACATAAAAAACACTTCATTTATTCTGGAAGCTTTCGATCAAATTGGAAATGAAATAAAACATTTTGAAAATCCAATCAGCATCTCCATAAATATAGATTTTAATTCCCTACAAAATATTAATCCGGAAAACATAAGCTTGTACTATTGGAACGAAATAGTAAAAATCTGGGAAAAAATCCCGAGTATCTATAATCAGCAGAACAACACTATTGAAGCTAGTGTTAACCACCTAAGTTGGTTTTCAATTTTCGGAGAAAAGATAGACTACCAACCTCCTGAGACAGGTATTATCGTATCAGGAAGCCAGAATGACTTGTGGTTTATCGAGTACCCGATGGTAGAACTTCTACCCAATGATGAAAACGTTAATGGTGTCGGGTTCACAATATACTCTATAGATGATGGTGATTTTTGGCACAACTACTCCCAGCCTTTTTACGTAGAAAAGGAAGGGATAACTAATCTCATATACAAATCTCAGGACTTAAACGAAAACATGGAGTCGGAAAAAAATATTGTTTTGCACATTAATACGTCGGGAGCGAAAACAGAAAAAATTAAAGTATTAGATGGAAATTTTAAAGTCTCATTCTAATCAAACGGAAACATTTTTCACAACACAAACTGCAACCACATCACTCATAGCACTTATTAAATCGTTTATAACATCCAAGGCTTCGTTATACTCCAGTTTTTTAAAATTATGAGGAAAATAGTGAAAAACAGTATTTCTACCTTTTTTCCAAGCATCCCATAACCTTTTAGCAACAGCCTCCCCACCATCTGCGTGATTACAAACTCTGCCATAGACACTTGTATTATCTTCGTAATTAGGATTAAGTAGCCTACCTATTCTTATCTCATCTCCATAATATTCGTCTTCGCTTATCAAACCGACATCCCAAAAAAATCTTTTTAAAAATCCTTCGTAGGCTTTTGCAAAAGGAAAAACTATAAAGGAGTAATCCGAAATATCGGCTTTATGTCTATTATCATAAACGAAGTTTAAAATAATCTCCCCATCTTCAATTAGATCTCTTATCTCAGGAACCATATACTCCCAGAGTCTTGAATTTCGGGCAATAACTTGCATGATTTACATGATAGATTATTTAGGCAAAAATTGGAATGTTTTTAGAGAAAATTGTATTTTTTAATTATCTGAAAATGTAGCCACTTCAAAAAGACCTGATTCCAAAACTGATGTTGGAATTAAAACAACATTATATTCAACACCCCCAAAGGTAACAGTTTCTATTAAAGAACCTTGAACCTCATTGGTCAGAGATGCCTTAAATTCTCTTTGAATAGACCCCCACCCTGGCTCTATATAAATCTTTAAGAACTCATACTGACTCCAATCGGACGAATACCTTACAGTCACAACCTGATCCTCCAGCCCACCCCCACTTGTTTTTTCCAAGGCCTTACCGGAGTTCAAAGACTCAAGACACCCAGCTCTATCTTTACACAAAAATTTTGACATATCCCAACTCCCTTCCTTTGACTCAACTTTTACCACTACTCCCAGAGACCCTGTTCTAACTCCTTGAACGTCATCATTACCTTCACTAAAAGTAAAAAACCAAAAAGCTACGGGTATAACTAAAAACATTGCTATTATAATAATTAAGGGTAAGGGTGAGCTCTTTCTCATACTTAAATGAACCCATAATTTAAATCTTGTGTCAATACTTTTCATAAATATTACCCGAAAAGATAAAATTTAGATTAAATAATGACCAAATGAGATATAATACAAACATGAAAGAACCAAAAGTTGCTCTCGCACATGAATTTTTATCTCAATACGGAGGTGCTGAAAAAACCCTCGAGGCAATGGCTGAGATCTTTACTGATTCCCCTATCTACACCGCCAAATATGATCCTAAGCACCTACCTGAGATAATTACCGAAAGAGAAATTATCTGTCCAAAAGGTATTCTCAACAAAGTAACCGAGAAATTATTTTTTTTATTTAGAATGCCTACAATATTCGAAAGTTTTGACTTTAGAGATTTTGATATTATCGTTTCCAGCGGTACAACATGGAACAAAGGTATACTAACAAAACCCGACCAAATGCATGTTACTTATATCCATACACCACCGAGATTTTTATATAAATATTCCCAGGAAACTACAAAATGGGAAAAACCGATTTTCAAACCCATATACAGTTACTTAGTTAATTTTTTACGACTGTGGGATTACACCGCAGCTCAAAGACCTGACTACATAGTCACAAACTCCGAAACCACAAAGAAAAGAATAAAAAAATTTTACGGAAGAGACGCAAGAGTAATACACCCTCCAGTGGAGCTTGATTTTAAAGTTGAAGATACCATGAAAAAAGCCGAAGTACCCTACTTTCTAGCTATAGGAAGACTGTCGAAATACAAGAATTTCGAGCTTTTGATCCAAACTTTTAATAAAATAAAATACCCACTCGTTATTATCGGAACCGGTATTGAAGAAGAGAAACTAAAAAGCATGGCCGGAGAAAATATTGTTTTCAAAGGACGTGTTTCAGATGAAGAAAAGCATTCAATAATTGAGAACTGTCTTGGCCTGATAAACCCGGTTGTGGATGAAGATTTTGGAATAGTTCCGGTGGAGGCAATGGCACATGGGAAGCCGGTACTCGCTCATAGGTCAGGCGGTCATTTAGAAACAATAGTTGATGGCGAGACGGGACTATTTTTTGAAAAAGATTCAGTTGATTCCCTATCTCAAAAATTAATAGAGTTTGAGCAAATGATAAAAAGTAAAAAGTTTGATAAAGAAAAAATAAAAGAACATTCCCAAAAATATTCGAAAGAAAGATTTAAAAAAGAGTTCGAAGATTTTGTTAGAGAAAAGTGGGAAGAACACAAAAAGCAAAATGCCTGAACTTCCCGAAGTACATACAATCACGCAAGACTTGAAAAAGAATATTCTAGACTTTGAAATTAAAAATATAAAAATATACCCCAACTATAAGATACCAAGTGATGTTAAGAAAAAATTAATCTCTCTTTATGGTAAAAAAATTCAAAATGTAGACAGGATAGCGAAAAATATTGTCATTGAAATCTCAAAAGACTTATTTTTAGTGTTCCACCTAGCTATGACCGGTAGAATTCTTTTACGACAGGAAGGGGACAAAACTGACAGTTGGGTAAAAATTGTATTTGAAATTGAAAAAAACGGTGATAAGAAGTATCTTAAGTTCTGTGACATGAGGCAATTCGGTAAAATACAGGTATTAAATAAGAAGGAACTGGAACTTCTTGAGAATAAATATGGGATAAGTGTTTTGGATAGTGAAATTACACCCGATAAATTCCTCGAGGCCCTTAAATCTAAAAAAACGAATATTAAAAATGCTCTACTCGATCAAAAAATTGTCTCGGGATTGGGAAATATTTATGCAACTGATGCATTATTTTTAGCAAATATAAATCCCAAAACTTCTACTCAAAATTTAAATACAAACATGACTGAAAAACTTTTAAAAAGTTCTCGTGAAATTTTAAATGAAGGAATTAAAAATAGAGGGTCTACTCTACCCGATAAAATGTATGTAGATATTTTTGGAAAGGGTGGGAACCAACAAAATTATTTTAAAATTTATGGAAAAAAAGTTTGTCCCGTTTGTAATTCAAAAGTCGAGTTTGAAAAAATTAACGGAAGAGGTACTTACTTCTGCCCCACTTGTCAACCGGATATAGCTAAAGATTTCTCAGCTAAAAAATCTAAAGTCGAGACAAATAAAATTTCCGAACAGAAAAAACTTTTGTAATTTACTTTATAAATTTCGTTAATAAATTAATTGAAAATAAAAGCCAAAAATTACTTACACTTTTGTGTGTGTAATTTAAGGTTAAAAATATATCAAGAAAGATAAACTAGTAGAAAGAAAGTTTAAAAAACTATTTTGTCGGGATAGATAAAAATCTAAATTAAAAAAACATAAAAAATTTAAATTATAAATCAACAAAAAATAATGAAAATACTAGACCTTAAACTCACAAACTTCAGGAACCATACAAAACTCTACATGGAGTTCGATAAGGATATTACACTAATTACAGGAGAAAACGGTTCAGGCAAATCTACCATTTTGGAAGCAATTCACATACTATCCATCGGACGAATAAGAATGTCTAAATATGACAAAGACTTAATTCAATACAATAAGGAACATTGTGCGGTAGAAGCAAATATTGAAACAAAAGATCAGCAATTTAATATGGAAATTCAAATAATAAAGAACGATAAATTTGAAAATGTTTCTATTAAAAAAGCAAAAATAAACAAGGTACCCAAAAGCATGCAGTACTTCACAGGGATTTTTAATTCCGTCCTATTCTCCCCTCAAGATATCCAGCTGATTACAGGATCTCCATCTGAAAGAAGAAAATATATGGATGAGATGATATCTCAAATTGATTTGGATTATAAAAGAAGTTTGAATGATTACTTAAGAGCAATTAGACAAAGAAATAAATTATTGGAAAAAATAAACAAGGGTTTTGGAGGTCATAGTGAGATTGGATTTTATACTCAACAAATTTTAAAGAACGGAATTATTATCCAAGAAAAAAGAGAAAGCATGTTCAAAGAAATTAACCCGATAATTTTAGAAAACGGAAAAATCTTAAATGATAAAAAAACAAACTTGGAGATAAGTTATAAAAAAAATGAGATGAGTGAAAAAAGGCTTGAGGAGTATGGGAACCGGGAAATAGCCGCCATGACAACACTTATAGGACCACACCGTGATGACTTTGAAATTTTCTTTGATGGGCATGATGTCTCTAATTTTGGTTCTAGAGGTGAGCAAAGAAGTAGCGTGCTTGCACTAAAGATTGGGGAGATTGATTTTATTGAAAAAAAGAAAAAAGATAGACCTGTTCTACTTTTGGATGATATTTTCTCGGAACTTGATAACAATCACCAACAGGCTGTTTTAGAGACAATAAAAGGAAAACAAACAACTATAACGAGCACTGCTACCCCGGGCTTTTTAAGTGATAGAGATTTGAAGATTATAGAGTTGCCTTTGAAATAAATTACAGCCCTTCGAATTTAAAATTTTTTTCCGAAGGGCTTAATTAATAAGACTAAAGATTTATTTTTTGAGGATTGGTCTTGAAACCCTCACCGGATACTACAAAATTTAGATCACCGGAACACCTGACGACTTTATCGTCTATCTCAAAAGTTACAAAACCCACATGCTGCTTGAACATCAATGAGTAGAGTAAAGCGTCACTATCATTATACCCAAAGTCAAAACCCTCGCAGAATAGCTCTTTTCCTTTTCCGTAAAGGGTGACTAAGAGATTCCTGACCCTATCTATATTATCATCCATCACTTGGATAATAATATTACCGTCATAAACACCGTTAAGAATTATTGGTCCTTTTTCCATTTCCTCATCTCCTATTTTTTAAATGTTTTGATTTTATAATCAAAATACCTTTATTTAACAAGCATTTTAACACAAACGACTAAACCATCTTCCTTTTTGCGGGAAATATGCGAGAATTATTTATATGTATCTACCCGAGTATTCAATAACCTCAAAAACCTTGAGTAATATCTCAATAATTGAGTACGGTAAAGCAATAATAGAAAACACAACCATACTTCCCTCATGGGAATCTCAACTTAAAAAAGAAGCTGTGGTAAAAATAGTACACGGATCTCTTCAAATCTTAGGAATAAATATTGAACAACAAAAAGTTAAAGCAGCTGTTGATGATATAAATAAAACCTTAAATCAAGAAGCTTTGAACATCATTAAAGGAGCTTTTCTGGCAACTGAAATCTCAAAAAACAAAGAGTTTGAAGAAGTAGATTTAAAATACATCCACAAAACTCTAACAGAAGGATTAGTTCCCAAGGTTAAACAAGGTGCCTACAGAACAACTAAAATCCCGGGTAAAACCAAACCCGAAGAAATTCTCGCCCAAATAGTAAGCTTATTTGATTGGTATAACAGCTTAGATGCAAAAGAAACCCATCACGTAATAAACGCTGCAATTATGAAAGCCTGTCTTGAAACTATCCAGCCCTTTGAGGAAATGAACGAGATAACCTCAAACCTCATCACATATGTAAGTTTGAAAACCTCAGGATATGGATTTAAAGACTTAATATCAATTGAAAATTATTATAAAAATACTAAACCAGAATATAGACACGAGATAGAGTCAATTGACCAAGACGAACCCGACCTGACAAGGTGGATTGAATACTTCACAGAAGGTCTCGCCTCCGAAGTTTCCACCGTATCTCAAAACATAAGGTTACTCGCTAAAGATACAAAAATAGCTAAAGCTACGGGAAGAACAAGAGTCAGTAAAAGACAGGAAAGAATTATCGAATACTTACAGGATTACGGAATGCTTCAAAATAAAGATTTTCCAAGGATTTTCCCCGACCTTTCAGAAGATACGGTTTTAAGAGACTTAAAATCACTTATTGATATGGATATTGTACAAAAGCTGGGTAGCACCAAATCGTCCAGATATGAGTTGAGGTGACATTAATCTAAAAAACCACAAATGTATACTATAATACCCCTATGAGATTCAGCGAATTTTCAAAATATCTTCTAAGACTTGAAGAAACAACAAAACGTCTTGAAATGACTGACATTCTTTCCGACCTCATATCAAAACTGGATGTTGAAGAAATAGATAAAGCTATGTATCTAGCATCAGGGTACGTAGGAGCTCCTTTTGAAGAAATAAAATTCAACATTGCTGAAAAAATGATGATAAAAATCATCGAACAATCCTTCTCCACCGCGAAAAATCCGGATATAAAAGATGCAATTCAAGAAATATATACAAGAACGGGAGATCTTGGAACTGTTGTTTTTGAAATGAAAAAGACAAGTAAGGATTATAAAGAGCCCTTAATATCAGACGTGTATTCCAAACTTTTAGAAATTGCTAACGTAGAAGGAACCGGTTCACAAGACCAGAAAATAACCAAAACATCGGATTTAATAAAAGAGGTAGATCCCCTATCTGCAAAAAACATAACAAGAATAATACTAGGCATCATGAGGCTGGGATTTACTGAGTTGACAATAATTGCATCCATGGCAAATTATCTGAAAGATAAAACACTAACTAAAAAAATTGAAGCCAAATATAACATCCACCCCGACATAGGATTAATATCAAAAAAAATTAAGGAAAAAGGAATAAAAGGAATCGACTACATAAACATGGAAATAGGGGTGCCGGTGCTTTCTCAAAAAGCCCAAAGAGTAAGTGGAATGGAAGAAATAATGGAAAGAATAAACAAAGTTTGGGCGGAATTTAAATTCGACGGTACGAGAGTCCAACTTCATTTTGCAAAAAAAGGACACTATCAACCAAAAAGATCACCTGACAGTAAATCCCAATCTGATTTATTTGACAATAAAAAAGACGATTTTTTGATAAAAACATACACAAGAAACTTGGAAGAAACCACACATCAATATCCTGACATAGTTGAGGGTGCTAAAAAACAAATAAAAGCAGATTCCGTTATTTTAGACGGAGAGGGAATTGGTTATAACAAAGAAACCGGCGAATTTCTACCCTTCCAGGAAACTATACAAAGAAAAAGAAAATATAATATTGCAGAAACAGCAAAAAATATACCGTTAAAATATTTCGTTTTTGATATTTTATATTTAAATGGTGAATCTGTAATTGAAAAACCCCTACACGAGAGAAGAAAACTACTAAGTGAAATAATTACTCCCGGAGATGTTATTGAGATAGATGAGTACATTGAGACAGAAGAATTTGAGGAACTGGAAGAATATTTTGAATTAGCTAAATCCCAAGGTTTAGAAGGACTTGTTATAAAAACACCGAATGATCCCTATCAAGCCGGAGCCAGATCTTACTCATGGATAAAGTACAAAACAGCGGACCAAAAACTTTTATCAGATACGGTTGATTGTGTAGTTTTAGGTTACTATCACGGAAAAGGTGTGAGATCAAAGTTCGGGATAGGGGGTTTTTTGGTGGGAGTTTATGATGAGGAGTCAAATAAGTTTAAAACCATTTCAAAAATCGGAACGGGACTAACAGAGGAAGACTGGGGACATTTAAAAAACATTTGCGACAAAGTTAAAGTAAAGGAACTTCCTAAAAATATTGAGATGAACAAAATATTCAAACCCGATATTTTAGTTGAACCAAAAATTGTTGTAGAAATTGGGGCCGATGAAATAACCGTATCCCCTACCCACAGCGCAGGATATGCTCTAAGATTCCCAAGATTGATAAAATTCAGACAGGATAAAAAACCTGAAGACTCAACTACCGTAAAAGAAATTCAAAAAATGTATAAAAACCAGAAGAACGGTAAATAAATAGAATGAAAAAAATATCAGACATAATGCAAGGAAAAAAATTCAGCAGGGATTATAGATGTTCACATGAATTCCAGGCCTATGGAAATAGACTTGCTGAAGAGCTGGGAGATAAAAAACATAGAACTTTATATATAAAACTTGCAAAAACGGAGGACCGTAGTTTATTAGAAGAAGCCCGTATATCAGTCACGAGTTCAAAAAAAGCTAAGACAAAAGGGAGACTATTCATGTGGAAGGTGGGACAACTAAAAAAAGAAAGAGAAGAAAAGAAAAAGAGCAAAAGTGATGAAACGATAAAGAAGAACTAAATATTTGAAGTTGACCGCTTAAATAGTATTATTAATATAAATGATTAAAAAAATCTTAACCTATTATAAAATCCCCTTATTAATTTCGGCTACAATCGGAATTGTTATTACAGCTTTAGGTATAGCAAGAAACCCATGGGAAATAGCAGAGGTAGTCTTGGGAGTAATAATAGGAACATTCATATTGGACTCAGAATATGTACTCTACTCCTATATATTTGAACCAAATACCGAATTCGCAAAATCAATTTTTGCATATATAAAACACAAAGATTTCGGCGGTTTAATAGGATTTATAAATGAACACAAAAACGAAGTAAAAGATAAGTCATTCAATAGTGCTCTTTTTCAAGTAGTGCTAGCTCCTTTAAGCATATTTATAATCTACTCCAATGCAGCATATTTTATAAAAGCGCTGATACTATCGACGTTCGCTAATTCCATATATAAATTGATTGAGTGCTATTTCGAAGGTGACACAAAAGAATGGTTTTGGGCTATAAAAGGAAATCCTAAAAAAGAAGGGGTTTTAACCTTTATAATTGGTTTAACTCTGGTCTTAGTTTTCTGTCTCTGGATGATATAGTGATCAATCTATACGGAATTTTCATATCATTAGGAATTTTTCTATCCATTTTTTTTATCCAAAAATTAATTGAAAAAAAAGACGAAGAAACTTTATGGGGTGTTTCTTTTTGGACCATATTATCCGGAATTGCAGGCGCCAGAATATATCATGTAATTGATAGGTTTGATTACTACGTCACTAATCCGGTAGAAATTCTCAAAATTTGGAATGGGGGTATGGGTATTTGGGGAGCTATGTTCGGGGGATTACTCGGAGCTTTTATATATTTGAAAATTAAAAAACAAAGAATTCTTCCTTGGTTGGATGTAATTTCTGTTGGGGTTCCCCTTGGACAAGCGGTAGGAAGATGGGGAAACTTTTTCAATAACGAAATATTCGGAAAACCCACTACTCTACCTTGGGGAATGTACGTAAATCCTGAAAACCGTCCCGAGCAATTTTTAAATTATCAAAAATTTCATCCTCTTTTCATTTATGAATCAATTCTTAATTTAATTTTATTCGTTCTGCTTTTTAAACTTTATAAAAAATTCCATGAAAAAATCCCCGAAGGAATATTTATGTCACTATATCTGGGAGGCTACTCCATCATCAGATTTTTCCTTGAGAATTTAAGGATAAATCCTTGGAATATAACCTTAAGCTCGGGCGCCACCTTGAATGTTTCTCAAACCATATCTATACTTGTACTAACCTTTTCGATTGTATTTATTAGATTGAAAGTAAAAAATGATATACATTTCTTCAGATCATAGAGGTTTTGAATTAAAAAATTATCTGGTTTCCGAGCTTGTATCTAATGGTGTAGGTATTGTTGACCTCGGACCTAATTCTATTGACCCTGATGATGATTATCCTGATTTTGCAAAGCTGATTGCTGAAAAAATTCAGGAAAATCCTGAGAATATGGGAATTTTAATATGTGCAAACGGTGTAGGTATAAGCGTAGCCGCGAATAAGTATAAGGGTGTGAGAGCGGCACTTTCATGGGAACCGGAACATGCAAAGTCCACAAGAACAGACGATGGTGCGAATATTTTAGCATTGCCTGCAGACTACATATCAAATGAGGAAGCTCTGGAAATAGTACAAACATGGCTATCTACAAACTTCTCCGGAGAAGACAGGCACTTAAGAAGATTGGTTAAAATTTCAGGCATAGAACAGGGTTAAAAAAATGATAATTCCAGGAATATTGGAAGAAAATTTTGATGAAGTAAAAAACAAGATAAGACTAATAGAAGAAGTTGCACAAACAATTCAGTTAGATATTTTAGATAACACAATTGTTGAGGGTAAAACTTTCACAAACTTAAAAAAACTTGGGGGCATAGAGACAAATCTGGATATAACAATTCATTATATGGTACGAGATCCTCTTAGTTATATACAAAATCGAGGTTTTTTTTCACTTGTTAAAACAAGAAAAATTGATGTAGTGAGCACTATTGTTACTCAGTTAATAGAAGAAAATGGATTAAGGCGTTTTATAAAATTTTCAAAAGATATTGGCTACAAAGTTGGGCTGTCTTTAAACTCCGACGAAGACATTTCTCTTCTCCAACCTTTTATCAATGACATAGATGTGGTGCAATTTATGAGTGTTGTTCCCGGAAGACAAGGAAATGAATTCATACCTTCGGTATTGGATAAAATTAGAGATTTCAAAAAGACCTTTCCTAAAGTGAAAACCCAGATAGATGGGGGCGTAAATGAAGCCACTCTTCCCCAAGTTTTGGAAACAAGTGTTGACAACATAGTAGTTGGTTCGGCATTATTTAAGTCTGAAGATCCAAAGAGTAAATTTTTGGAATTTTCAAAATTATTTGAAACTGCCTATGGACAACGTATCTGAAATAAGTAAAAAACAAACAAATAGAGCCCTCATGGTGTGTTTTTTGGGTGGGGCTTCGTGGAATCCTGAAGATGAAACATTTATCCATGCAAAGGAAACTGCAAAATTATTAGCTCAAAATGGTTATGGAATAGTTAATGGAGGGGGTCCCGGAGTTATGAGAGCTTCCACAGAAGGTGCACACGAAGGAGGAGCCGGAGTTTTAGCTGTAACTTATCATCCTAATAAACCTAAGAGACATTTTGAAGGTGTTGATCCTGAAAATAAATTTGATTTGGAAGTTAAAACGCTGGACTATTTTGATAGAACAAAGGTTATGCTTCAAACATCGGATATTCATATTATTTTTAGAGGTAGTATCGGTACTTTGAGTGAGTTCGGGATGTCATGGGAAAATTCATATATTCACGAACCAAATAATAAACCTATTATTCTTTTTGGGAATCATTGGGAAGGTGTTTTAAAAGGTATTGAAGAAAATATGAGTGTTAGAGGCGGTGAGACAGAGATTTTAAAAATATGCACTACTCCCCAGGAAGTCTTAGAATATATTAAGTCTATCGAGAGTAAAATTCTGGGCTGAGCCCGGAAAAGAAAAAAGAGCCTGTAATCCAAAGTTTAAAATTTTTACCATTATTTTCCTTTCGGATATATTGGTAATACTTTGGTAAAAAATCACAGGCTCTCAAATTTTGGCTGGTTTTTCCCTTCTCCTTGGTGATCCGAAAAAACTTTATTTAGAAAGGAGAGAGTACGCTTTTTGGCAAGTAAGCGATTTAGATTTTTAGTCTCTCCGGATTTGTTTTCAAGTAAACCAACCAGTAAGAAATGGTACAGGAGTAGGAAAGAAATGTCAAAATTCTAGACAAATTCTAGACTCAGTCCCGGACTCAGTCTAGCACAGGGCTCAGCCCTGTACAGGGCTGAGCCCTTTGATATATACTTAACTCAATGCCCACTAAGAATAAAAAAGCCACCAAAATAAACACCGAAGATTTATACAAAATATCAAACAAACTAAAACAAACTGTCATAGATATGCTTTTAGAATCAGGTACTGGTCACACCGCAGGTTCTTTGGGCACAGCTGAAATTTTTTCGGCTCTATATTTTGAAATACTAAACATTGACCCAAAAAAACCTAACAAAAAAGATAGGGATAGGTTCTTACTATCAAACGGACACATCTGCCCTATTTGGTACGCAACTCTTTCAGAAAGAGGATTCTTTCCAAAAACAGAACTTTGGAAATTAAGAAAAATAAATTCAAAACTACAAGGACACCCAAAAATAAACACGCTTCCCGGAATAGAAAACTCGAGTGGGTCTCTTGGACAAGGGTTGTCGCAAGCTATAGGAATAGCCCTTGCTGCCAAAATGGATGGTCTTAGTTACAGAGTTTACTGTATGACGGGCGACGGTGAGCTAAATGAAGGTCAAATTTGGGAAGCCGCGATGTTTGCGCCGAACAAAAAACTAAACAATATCACGTGGATAATAGACAGAAACAACATCCAAAGTGATGGAAACACTGAGGATATAATGCCTCTTGAAAATCTCAAAGACAAGTTGGAAAGTTTTAACTGGTACGTAATAGAAATTGATGGGCATAACATTGAAGAAATAATTAGTGCGTGTAAAATGGCAAAGTCGATAACCCAGCGCCCAACTGTTATAATTGCTCATACAATACCGGGAGAAGGTGTTGACTTCATGGAAAATAAATACCAGTGGCACGGTAGGGTCCCGACTAAAAAAGAGGCCGTAGAAGCCAAAGAAAAATTAAATTCTATAATTTAAGAAAGGCAAAAAAATATGATAGATGACAAACAAAGAGCATCGCTAAAAGTAAGCTTAATCCCTCTTGTGATACTCATTGGGCTTATTCTTGGAGCGGGGTATTTCCTACTTCAAGGTGAAATAAACCTACCAAAACTCAACAAAGGACCGACAATACAAAGAATTGAGGGATTTCCAACAGTTATATACTCTGACAGGGAAATGGAAAAGCAAAGAAAAGTTATAACTAACGAGCAAGAATTAAATGAATTTCTAAATCTCGTAGACGAGACAGGGCTTCTAAGCGTTAAAGAAAGTATAAACTTTGATAAAAATATAGTTCTTGCTGTAGCTTCTTCGACTAACGATAGGGTTGGTCACAAGATAAAGATAAAAAGCCTTTACGAAGATAAAGAAGACAGAAAAATACTCGTTGAGTTTGAAGAAATGAATCCTGATGGGGATTGTGAAATGGAACTTGATCCAAATATCACCGTAGATATGGTAATGCTATCAAAAACAGACTGGGAAATAGATTTTGAAAAAATTACTAAAGTCCTCGAATGTGAAAAGGAAAATGATAATCAATATGAAACTGAAACTACTGAACAAAATGAGTAAAATATTCATTTTAAGAATACTGCCCTATGCTCAACACTAGACTTAATTTAAATAAAGATGTTTTTTTAAAAGATGTAAAAAGAAAATCCCCTAGAGATGGATTCGGGGAGGCAATTGCTAACCTAGCAAGCAGAAATAAATCAATAATCACTCTTTCCGCGGATCTGTCAGAATCGGTAAAATTACAAGAATTCAAAAAAAATTACCCCAATAGATTTATTCAGACAGGAATCGCAGAACAAAACATGTGTTCAATTGCATCAGGATTAGCTATGGAAGAAAAAATACCTTTTGTAGTTTCTCATGCAGTGTTTTTAACATATAGAGGCTGGGACCAGATAAGACTTTCAATATGCATGAACAATTTGAATGTAAAAATATGCGGAACCCACGAAGGTTTCTCTAACGGACCTGACGGAGCGTCTGCGGAGCCTTTGGAAGATATTGCTTTAATGAGAGTCTTACCAAACATGACAGTAATTAACCCAATAGACTACGAACAAACAAAAACAGCCATAACAGAAATTTCAAAAATAGAGGGGCCTGTTTACCTAAGATTTTCAAAAGCAGAAATACCTAGTATAACAACAAAAGATACTCCTTTTAAAATAGGGAAGGCAGATATTCTTACAGAAGGTAAAGACGTAACACTAATATCTTGTGGTGCAATAACTTATGAAGCTCTGGTAGCAGCGAAAAACCTTAAAGCAAAATATAAAATAGATGCAGAACTAATATCTTCCCCCACTATAAAACCTTTAGATGAAATGAGAATACTGGAATCAGCTAAAAAAACCGGCTTTGTAGTCACGATAGAAGAACATCAAATAATTGGAGGTTTGGGTGGTGCTGTTTCAGAATTATTAAGTGAAAAACTTCCTACCCCACTTCTAAGAATCGGCGTAGAAGATGCATTCGGTGAGTCAGGAAGCTATGAGGATTTAAAAAATAAGTTTGGACTTAGTGCGCACCGTATAGAAGATAAAGTTGTAAAATTTTTAAAGGAGAAAAAATAAAAATGGATATTTTAACAATAGGAGATTCGTGTATAGATGTCACTATGCATATCTCAACTGCAAATGAAGTAAAAACAGAAGGGTCTGATACACCTCAAATATGCTTTATCCATGGAAGTAAGATACCTGTTGATCAATTTTATTCCTCCGTAGGTGGTAATAGTGTAAACGTGGCCATAGGATGTAATCTAATGGGATTAAAAGCTGGAGTCTACACAGAAATCGGAAACGATCAAAATGGAAATAAAATAATCGAAGCACTTTCTAAAGTTGGAATAGAAACAAAATACTGCATAAAAAATGAAAATGCTGACACAAACGTAAACTCGATTGTTGTTCATAACTACGAAAGAACAATTTTTTCATACCACGCCCCTGTTGAATACGAGATAAGAGATTGGGAAAAACCATCATTTTTATACTACACATCAATCGGAGATGGTTTTGAAAAATTCCAGAATGACTTAATAAAATATCTAAAAGAAAACAAAGACGTAGCAGCTGTCTTTAATCCGGGAACATACCAAATGAAAGCGGGTTTTAACTCGATAAAAGAATTTTTGGAAATTACTACTATTCTAATCATTAATACCGAGGAAGCAGTTAGGTTGGTTGGTGAAAAACCACTAGTAAAAACTCATATAGATCTGCAAAAACTTGGACCAAAGTTGACGGTAATTACAGACGGAAAAAATGGGGCCAGTGCTTTTGACGGTGAGGAGTTGGTAAAAGTAAGCGCGTACACTGATGGCCGGGAGGTAAAAGATAAGACCGGGGCCGGGGATGCCTTCTCATCAGGATTTATTTCGGCGATTTTTCATAAAAAAACATTAAAAGAGGCTTTGGGGTGGGGTTCTGTAAATGCTTTTGGTGAAATAACAAAAGAAAGCACAGGAACCGGAATATATACAAAAGAACAAATAGAAGAAATCATCAATAAAATGATGTAAGTTACGTAGTATAATCTAAATATGAGTATAAGCAGATTTTATGATAGAAATAAACCAATTTTTACAATAGGTGCTGTAATTGCCATAGTGTTCGTGGGAATTATCATATTTTATAGATTAAAACCTCACAAAGAGACGGGACTTTACGAAGTAGGAGAAAACGATAAAGACTTCTATAAAGTGAACTATGAAGGACAAGATGTTGAAAACGAGTATAGAGAAAATGTGAGAAATGTAGAAACAGAAAAAGCTGAAGAAAGTATCCCTGAACCCGCGATAAACGTGGATGAGGTATTTGGAACGATAAGCATTAACTATACGGATGAAGGTTTTAGACCAAGAATAGTAAGGGCTTATCTGAGCCAAAATGTTACATGGACAAACACTACTAACAGAGTCCTATACTTCCACCAAAGGAAATTATCTTACCCTGGGTTAGGAGAGACTTTTGAGATAAAACCCGGAGAAAGTTTTAGCCACAGAATGAGCGAGCTCGGCATATGGGCTTACGAAGAAAAAGAAACAAGACATTATGGTTCTATAGAGGTTAAAGAACTACCTAAGAAATTACCTGAAACTATAACCGAATAGTAAGGGTTGCGCAGGGCTCAGCCCTGAACAGGGCTGAGCCCTAATTCAGCACTCGGACAGACTTCATTTAACACACATTCCCCACATTTAGGTTTTCTCGCCGTGCAAATATACCTACCGTGCAATACTGTTGAACCGGAGAAATTCCTCCAGAAGCTTTTGGGTATAATTTTCATTAAATCTTTCTCAATTTTTTTTGCATCTTTTTCTTTTGTTAAACCAAGTCTGTTTGAAACTCTTGTGACGTGAGTATCAACTACGATGCCCTCGGCTATCTCCCACAACTCCTGAGTGATAACGTTAGCACTTTTTCTTGCTACACCGGGTATTTTTATTAAATTCTCAATATCTCTGGGTAGTTCTCCTCCGAATTCTTCTAACACTATTCGAGCAGCTTTAATCAACCTATCAGCCTTGCCTTTGTGGAAATTAACTTCTCTGATCAAACTTTGAACTTCTGAAATATCAGCACTAGATAGTTCTTCCCAGCTTGGATATTTTTTAAAGAGGGCGGTGGTTACCTGATTTACTTTCTTGTCGGTGGTTTGAGCTGAAAGCATAACAGCAACAGCTAACTCATATTCGTTTTTGTGAACAAGTTCAGTTTTTGGGTCCGGATATTCTTTTTTTAATATTTTTGCTATTTCTAGGGCTCTTTCATCAAGGTTCATATAACGATTATACATTGATTTATCAAGTTATATATGAAATGATAGATTCTAAATCAAACTATAGGAGGATGAGATGGAGAAAAAAGAAATAACACTACTTGTTTGGCATGATTGTAATATGTGTCTAACTAACAGCTTAATTAATTACCTAACTTGGGAAAATATTGATAAAGACATTGTAGTAATAGAAATAAAAGCTTCACTGTTAGAAGAAAACTTGATTGATATTATTGAGAAATCAGATTTAATAGTGTCTTCTTGTAACTACCCAGATTTAACTAATCTAAGTAAAAATGTAAAGGGATATCTTGCTAAAAAAAGATGGGAAGTTATTTCAGGAGACTGCACTAATAAATCAAGAATAACCACCCCAAACTTGTGGTTTTTTAGTCTTGAAAATATCAAATTCCATGATAGGAGTAAATTGGAAGAACTGAAAGAAAAGGTGAAAAATCTTAAATCCCGCTTAAACTCCTAAGCGGGATTTTTCTAGACTGAGTCCGGGACTGAGTCTAGAATAAAAATCTACCGTAAATGTATGACACAAAACATCTCTAACACCTAATTTCCCTGGTTTAGCAACCTTCCCTAGACTGAGTCCGGGACTGAGTCTAGCACAGGGCTCAGCCCTGCAAGGGCTGAGCCCTATAAAATTACAACAGGGAAAGTTGATTATCGGGGACCTCTGGTTCTCTACTCTTCTTGTCGCCTTCTATCTCAAACCCCATTCTCCTAATTAAAGATTTGAAATTATACTTTTCCAAAATTTCTTTTACTTTTATTTTATTTATATCCCTGTACCTACACTCATCCAGTTTTAACTGAAAAGGAACATCTAGTATTATCTGTGCAAGTTTCTTGCTCATGAGGGCTTGCTCATAACTTTCTATTAACTTCTTTTTTAATGATTCGGGAGTGACATTATCAATATCCTTATAAATTTCCTCTAAAGAACCATATTTTTGAAGTAATTTTGTAGCAGTAACATCTCCAACACCATAGACGCCCGGAATATTATCGCTGGGATCACCCCTCAAACCCTTATAATCAGCAACTTTATCTGCCTCGAACCCAAGTTTTGCATCAACTTCCTTTTCCCCCATCCACTCAATCTCACCTTTTCTACCGGGTACCATAATAATATTTCCGTTGCCTGCAAGTTGCCACAAATCTTTATCATTACTGACAATAACTGTATCTACCTTCCCCTTGAATTTTGTTGCTACAGTACCAATCACATCATCTGCCTCATAACCTTCAACAACAATTTTTTTAATTTCGAAAGCATCCAAAATTTCAAAAACCTTTGGAATTTGTACCTGCAAATCCTCGTCCATTGGCTTTCTTTGAGCTTTATAAGAAGTAAATTCCTCTACTCTAAAGGTAGGTTCTCTTCCGTCCAATGCAGCGACCATGTAATCCGGCTTTATTTGCTCCAAAACATTTAGAATCATTGAGGTGAAGCCGTAAACTGCATTAGTGGGCTGACCATCGGGACCTCTGAAACTGGTTGGAAGAGCGTGGTAAGCCCTATGTAGAAAATTAAAAGTGTCTATAATAAGTAGTTTTTTCATATATTTTTCTAGACTGAGTCCGGGACTCAGTCCGGAAAAATCCTAGGAAACAGAGACTTGGGGGCAATAACTTTTTCGTTCTCAAAAATCTTAAGGATTTTCTCAGAAGTTTCGGGCATAAAAGGCTCACATAATTTTGCAATCAAACAAAGTTCTTTTATTTCATAATCCAGTACTTCTTCTAATTTTTCACTGTCTTCAATCCCCCAGGGAGCGTTCTCGTTTATGTGCTTGTCCAAATCCGAAAGTTTTGACCATATATACTGAGCTGCAAGATCAACCCTAAACTCTTCAAAGTACTGAACAAATTCTTGACTCAATATGTCACTATCCAGCATGTTAAAAGAGAATGTAAATTCCGAATTTTCGGCTAATTTTGCTAATCTTGCCACCGTATTTCCTAAACCATTTGCTAAATCTGCATTATAAACAACTACAAAATGCTGTTCCGAAAAATCCGAATCCTCAACTATTGGGCCGTATCTTAAAAAGTAATACCTAATGGGGTCAACACCGTACTTCTCCACCAAATCCTTAGGAGCTACAACATTACCCAGGCTTTTACTGATTTTTTTACCGTTTAAACTTAAAAAAGCATTCACATATATGTGATCTGGTAAATCGTACCCGGCTGATTTGAGCATACATGGCCATAATAGTGCGTGCATCCTGGCATTATCTTTTCCTAAAAAATGAACGATTTCCGTGTCTTCGTCCCAAGCCCCAACCTGCAACCCGAAGGTTAAATAATTAACTAAAGCATCAAACCAAACCCAAATAACATGGTCACTATCAACTGGACACTCTATCCCCCAAGGCAACTTCTCTTTTCTTCTTGTCACAGGAATATCCTCAATAGTGTCAATAAAAGCGTACATCTCTCTATATCGTTGATTTGGCAAAACAAAATCAGGATTTTTTTCAAATAATTCTTTTAAAAATTCCTTATAAGCAGAAAATTTAAGAAAATAGTTCTCATCCTCAACTACCTGAATTTCGCTACCTTGATGAAGAGGGCATTTACCATCTACTAGGTCCTTTTCTGTTTTGTAGGCCTCACAACCCTCACAGTAAAGGCCTTGGTAAGTTCCTTTGTAGATATAACCGGCATCGTAAACTTTTTTAAAAAAATCCGAAGCAACTTTTACATGGTCTTCATCTGTTGTTCTAATAAACCTATCGTAAGAGACTTGAAGGGAGTCTTGTTGTTCCTGATCTTTTTTTGCAACCTCATCCACAAATTTCTTTATATCAACATCTTTGTTTTTAGCTATGTTATAGACTTTTTGACCATGTTCGTCTGTCCCGGTAACAAAAAAAGTGTTTTCTTTACCACGTCTAATTCTTTCAAATCGTGCTACACAATCAGCTAAGATTTTTTGATAAGCATGTCCTATATGAATTACATCGTTTACGTAGTCTATTGCAGTTGTAATTAGAATTTTCTTCTTCATGGAAAGATTTTAACAGGAGGGCTCAGCCCTGTACAGGGCTGAGCCCAGAAATCGTTATGGAGATTGTTCTAGACTGAGTCCCAGACTCAGTCTGGCGAAGGGCTGAGCCCAGGAAAGAAAAAGCCGGATAAACATAAATATTCATCCGGCTCCAAGCCCTCCCCTTTACCGCCATCTATTGAAACTCTTCTTTAAAAAATTCGAAATCATAATATCAACTTCGTATTTATTAAAGAGATGACCCAACAAAATTTCAAAGATAACGTAAATACAAAGTAAAAAAAGAGGAAGCGTTCTTTGCCACCCTTCTATTCCAAATATCCTTGCTATTACGAAGCTAGTCAACGGATACGAAAAAATAAAAGGCACAACAAGAAGCAGGAAAAAACAAATGTCATATGCAAATGGTAAGACTTCTTCCTTTTTTTCTTCACCTATTAGATTACTCATTTTACTCTCCTCTCTACTTTTCATTATTTAGAAAATGGTTAACTAAGATTTTCTCTGATAGGAAAAAAATACGCAAGGAACATAAAACCAAATATTATCAAAAACCCAAGTGCAAAATCACGATCTTTAGACAGTAGAGAAAATATTTCAATAAGTTTTCTCCACCCGGTTTCGTATAAATTTGAATCAGCCACTACCAAAAAAACTATGATAGTAGCTAAAAATGCAACGATTGTGGTCAGCACAATGCTCAAAAATAAACCATATCTGTATTCCTTCCCACATACTTTCGTATTCTCTTTCATCTTTCTCTCCTCTTATTTAGTGATTAATGTGTTGAATTATATCAAATTTCTAGACTGAGTCCCGGACTCAGTCTAGAAAAAGTCTAGAAAAACCTTTGCCGTAAATGTATGACACAAAACCTCTCTGAGACGTAAGTTTCCTGGTTTAGCAACCTTCCCTAGACTCAGTCCGGCGGACTGAGTCTAGCATAGGGCTCAGCCTAGGGCTGAGCCTAGAAAAACAAGGCCGCCTCCGGCGGCCTTGCTTAAAAATTTTAAATTTAAAAATTACTAATCTCTACGCACACACCTAACAGCGAAGCTAAGAGTCTTAACGTTGTAGTTGGCGAGACCGTAACGCAAGCTGACGCCCCAAGCGCGAGTGCTACCACTCGAGTCCTCAGTAGACGACCAAAAGCTGGTAGTAGTAGTGAATGTAGAACCTGCTTGGTTGTAGATTCCGTTTATATAAGCACCATCCAACTCTGCATAAGAGGGTAGATACCAGTCTGTATCTGCTGATTGACCTTCTGTTGATGCAAGAGATAATGTTGCACATGCATTTATTGCATTACCACATGCAGGAGATGTATTTGATGATGTATATGAGCTTCTTGGAGTAGAATCAAAGAAAGGACAGCTTCCTGATGAAATGACAGAAAAAGAGTTAGTGTATGAACCTAAAGAATAACTCCAGTATAGACCAGTTCGAGTGTCTTGCCAGACATGAGCAGATGTAGCTGAGCTTGTTTGAATCCACGTAGAATCTGCTCCGGTGTAACTACTTGCATGATAATCATCATATTTAACATATTGTTGTAAAGAATAATCAATATCAAATGCTGGTTTAGTTCCTGATTGGCTGGTTCTATCATTTGAAGAAGATATGAATGTTTTGTTTGAAAGTACATCTGATGAAGTAGCTGTACCTTGAGGCTCCCATGTAGCAGAATACATTATTCTATTCCAGTATGTTCCCCAGTCTTGTGTAAAGTTAGGAGAAGATGATGATCCATAGTTATCTCCTTTTGATACTAACTGGTTATATGATCCAACAAGTACAGATTGTGCTCCACCTGTATTAGGAGATGATCCCATTTGTTCTGCATATGATCTATTATTGTTTAGAGTTATTCCAAGAGTAATTCCAAAGATAATACATACTACTATATACACATAGTTAATATTTCTATCTATATATTTAAATATTATCTTTAATATATCTTTAATCTTTAATTTCATTTGTATCAACTAACACATTAACTAGTTATATGTATTCTAGTATACTTGTAATATCAATGTCCAATGAAAAAGACGAATTTAAGGGTATTAAAGAAGATTTTAGTTTAGAAGAAGTATTAAAAGCATATTTAAATTGCAGGAAAAACAAAAGAAACACAATAAATCAGATTAAATTTGAGATTAATCTAGAAGAAAATTTATATCATTTGTATAAAAGATTAAACAGTGGAACATATTATCCAGGTCGTTCAATTTGTTTTGTTGTGACATACCCTAAACTAAGAGAGATATTTGCAAGTGATTTTAAAGATAGAGTTATTCATCATTTACTAGTATTAAGAATTGAAAGCTTTTTTGAAAAAAGATTTATATATGATTCATATGCGTGTAGATTAAATAAAGGAGTTCATAAGGCAGTAGAAAGGTTAAATAAATACATTAAATACAATAAATATTATCTTCAAGTTGATATAAGGTCATTTTTTTCAAATATAGATAAAAATATCCTCTACTCCATTATTACTGGGGGGGGGGTAAATTAGATAAATCAACAAAAAATTTACTTAAGAAAATTATCTTTTATGACCCAACAATAAACTATTATCTTAAAGGAGATAAAAATTTAATTAATAAAATACCTTGTCATAAATCTTTGTTTTATACCCCTAAAGATAAAGGTCTTCCCATAGGAAACTTAACTTCTCAGATTTTTGCAAATGTATATCTAAATGAAATAGACCAATATATTAAAAGAACATTAAAAGTCAAAAACTACATAAGATATGTTGATGACATGATTTTGCTATCAGACAGTAAGGAGGAACTATTAAGATTAAGAAAAGAAATAAATAACTTTTTAATCAATAATTTAAAACTAGAGCTTCATAAAAACAAAGATAAACTTGGGAGTGTTAAAGAAGGTATTAACTTTCTAGGATATATTGTAAGACCTAATTACATATTATCTCGTAGAAGAGTAGTTAGCAATTTAAAAAATAAACTATACTTTTTTAATAAAGGTTATCTTTTATCTTCAAACAATCAAAAACAAATTGCACTACCCCTACCTAAAAAAATATCAAGCGAAGAGCTGGATAAAATTCTTGCAACAATAAACTCATATTATGGTCATTTTTTACATGCCCATACTTACAGACTAAGGAGAGATTTATATGATTTTCATACCGGTAAGTAATACTATTAATTGATATTGTTAATAAACTTGGAAATAAAATTCTTTCTTTTCCATGAACTTTTCTTTAAAGTATGCTCTCTCCATCTAGCTTCATTTCTATTTTCATACTCTTCAAATCCTATCATAGTGAGTGGGATACGATGTTTAGTAGCTCTTACAAGTCCTTTGTTATGTTGCTTTAGTCTTAAATGAATATCACTAGTATAACCAATATAATATTTCTTATCTTTTTGACTTTGTAAAAGATACACGTAGTACATAATTAGAAATTGTTGTTGTCTCCGACCCTATCTCCGATTTGTAAAAATCGGAGATTCGAAGAACGGGTCGAAGACCTGGAGGGTTCGTGTTGCCGTTATGCAAGTTGACGCCTCCGGCCCTATGGGTCCGTAGGCCCAGAGGGTTCCAAGCGTTAGTGCTGTCACTTGAGTTCTCAGTAGATGACCCTCCGGGTTTACTACCCGTAGGGTAGGAAACCAAAAGTTGCTCGTAGTTTACTCCGTTGCTTTTTAAACATAATAGAACACCTGATTAGCATTTCAGCATAAAAAGATATTCTTAAGAAATTATTCCTTTTTTAAAGGCGCAACGGCAGATTTATGTTTGGGCATATGTTTACTACCCATTTCCATAATTTTATGGTTGAAAATAGTAAACTCTACCGCTACGTAAATAATACCAAATTTTAAATTACCAAATTACTAATCTCTACGAACGCACCTAACAGCGTTGCTATAAGTCTTACCGTAGTAGTAGTTGGTGTCACCGCTATGCAAGTAGACGAACCAAGCGCTAGTGCTATCACTTGAGTACTCAGTAGAAGACCAAAAGTTGCTAGTAGTAGTAAATGTAGAACCTGCTTGGTTGTACACACCATTATCATAAGCTCTTTTTAATTCCACTTGAGAAGGAAGATACCAATCCGTATCTGCTGATTGACCTTCTTGTGATGCAAGAGACAGTGTTGCACATGCATTTATTGCATCACCACATGCAGGAGATGTATTAGATGATGTATATGAGCTTCTT
>JAHYJU010000054.1 GCA_019428825.1 Patescibacteria group bacterium
CCCCAAACTTCTTAAAAAAATTCCAAAGAAAGTACACATACCATCCATACAAACTGCTGTATCAAACTTTAACTTCGTTTTAAAAACACAATATAAGGTAAAAATAAATTCCTTGATATAGATTATCGGTTCAGGGTATTTTTTATAATCTCGGGTCTCCCACTCTTTGTGTTTAGAACCATTCCTATACCATTTACAGTTACTTATTCTAGTAGGAGAATCTGAAAACGCATGTGTTATATGAACCACATTATCAACTTCTTTTTGATTTAAATGCAAAACTAACTCATCATCAGGTTGAGGGAGGTTTTTATGGGAAATTATTACTACATTTCTACTTTTCATTAAAATTTAAACCTCTAACAAATTCGAAAACTTTATATACCAAGTTAACAGGCAAAAACTGCGAAAACCAAGTAAATATCATAACAACTCTACCCGTAAAATCTAAATTATAAGCGTAACCTTCAGAGTACTTTCTCCTTATCCTTAAGGCGTTTATTATCTGTTTCTTCACTTTTTTGTATGTAACAGAATTAGGATGTACTCTGTACCTAATCAAAACCTCCGGGATATTTGCTAGCTTAAATTCATTCCCTATTCTAAAAGTCATATCAAGGTCTTGAGTGGCATCATAAGAATCATCGTAATAACCGACTTTTTCATAACATTCTTTTCTAATAATTGCGGTTGGTTGGGCAATGGGAGAATATTTAAAAATATCTTTTCTTAAATCCTTATCTTCAGTCGAATATTTTCTAATATTTAAATCCTTTTCGTCTGTAAAAATCTGCATAAAAGAGCCACAGATCCCAACTTCCAGATTATTTTCCATAAAATCCACCTGTTTTTCTAATCTATTAGACATGGAAATATCATCTGAATCCTGCCAAACAATATATTTTCCTTTAGATATTTTTATACCTTTATTCCTACAAGCGTAATTATTCAAATTCTTTTCATTCTTTACCGCCACAACTCTTTCATCCTTTTCTGCATATTCTTGAATGATTTCCCAGGTTTTATCTGTGCTACCGTCATCAATAATTATAAATTCAAAATCTTTAAAACTTTGGTTCAAAATACTTTCAATAGCTTCGGAAATATATTTTTCGGAATTATATGCCGGCATAATCACCGACACTAAAGGATTATTGTTTTTCATTCTCAAAAGTCTTATCAGCAACAATATACAAAGGTCTATTCATTACTTCGTAGTATATGTAGTGAATATAGAGTGCAATTATTCCTAAAGAAGATAAAACTAAACCCATAAGAAAAGTGTTAAAAATTCCAATCAAAAAGTTTGGTGATAAGAAACGACGCTGCAAAATAAATATAGTGACTCCTCCATAAACCAGAACAGGCGTAGATAGTACAATCAAAAGCAACCCCAAATACCCAATATACTTCAAAGGCTTGACAGAAAAAGCTAGAATTCCTGACTTAGCAAAACTTAAATTCCTTTTAAAGTTATATGAGGGTTTTCCATACAACCTTTTCTTAGCATTGTATTCAACTACTGAAGAATTAAATCCTACCCAAGGTACTATCCCTCTTAAAAATCTATTGTGCTCTCTCATTGAAGTAATTTTATATAGAACTTTCCTATCCAAAAGCTTAAAATCTGCCATTCCTTCTTCCATTTTTACACTGGAAAACATATTTACGAATTTATAGAAATACTTCGACATTAATTTCTTAAAAAAAGGCTCTCCTTCAGTTTCCAATCTTTTAGTATGTACAACGTCACTCCCCTCTTCCCACTCCTTAATTAATTTTGGAAAAATTTCAGGGGGTTGTTGAAGATCCGAATCGCAATAAATAACAGCATCTCCCTTTGCATGATCTAAACCTGCAGTTAAAGCCATTTGATGTCCAAAATTTCTTGAAAAACACAAACCTTTTATTCTTTCATCTTTTTTTGATTCATTAACAATAGCTTCCCATGTATTATCCATACTCCCATCGTTAACTAAAATATATTCAAAATCATAATCTTTTTGAAGATCTCCCATAACTTTCTTAACCTCCTCAACCATAAGAGGAACATTCTTTTCTTCGTTATAGGCGGGAGAAACTATTGAAATTAATTTTTTATTGTTTTCCATATGTACAAAGCTATTTTACTACAAAAAGAAGATTTGTTTTAAAAATTACCCTACTTAACCTTCCGGCACACGAAATAACAAGATGGAAGCAAATGCCTTATAACTGGTAGCCTAGAAAATAAATCATATACAAAACCACTTTTACTCATAAATCCTGAGTATCTAACTATAAGAACATTTTCTTTTTTTAAAAAATTCCTAAGTTGAATAGGATTAGTTAAAACAATCGCATCATCATCCGGAAGAAACTCATCCGCTTCTCTAATTATAGGATCCATTTTAATAAATTTAGTTGATTTTTTAATATATTGGTAAAAAAGTGATTTAAATTTAAAAAAAAGCGAATAAGACCTAACATTATTAAAAACAGAAAGAAAATTAGGACAAGCAACTATTAAATACCCACCGGTTTTCAATACTCTTATCTGCTCTTGAATAAAAAAATCAGGGTGTTCAACATGTTCCAAAACTGTAAAAGAACCAACGATACCAAAAAAACCACCAGGGTATGGTAAATCCCCTCCCTCATAATTAGTAACGTTATAACCATCGTTTTTTAACTCTTCTATAAAAAATTCACTTACATCAATACCGTAATTATTTTCTCTATCATCCAAATTTCTAAGAACATTTCCTGTTCCACATCCGCAATCAAGAAATTTATCTGTATTACTAGATTTTAAATTTATAATGTCTGAAAGGTACATCTTATACAAATCTATATCAGTATCTAGTTGGTAATTTTTATAACGTTGATTATTTGAGAAAAATTCAATGATGTTCATAGTTACTTTGGTTTTTTAACATTAGCACCCCAACCAGACTTATCTGCAACATCTTTTTCTTGCTCACTAAACCGGTACTTGATATGTTTTGCTGGCACCCCACCAACTATCTCATAAGGTTTAACATCTTTTGAAACAACTGCATTCGCACCTATTACTGCGCCCTGCCCAACGTGAACTCCTGGTAATATCATAACGTTCGCGCCTATCCAAACACCATCTTCAAT
>JAHYJU010000009.1 GCA_019428825.1 Patescibacteria group bacterium
AATTTAACTCCTCTGGAAAGAGATATTTCATTAAAATGGTTGAAAGAGCAGGAAAGAAACCAAAAATCACCATTGCTAGATAGTTACTTATAGATGCTAAGTAGTTTCCTCCAAATATTCCAAGTATGTTGGACTCCCTATTAATACTGGACATAAACAAGTTATATGCCAAGCCGGAAATTCCTAATATTAATATTAGAACCGATAATAAATTCATTATCGGTTCCAACCAATCGCCTAAAATATTTTGAGAGTGATCACTTAGCGAAAATCTAGGGCTCCAATCAAAAAAATCATCTAAATTTTCGGGAATACTGTCACAACCCGTGATTAAAATACTTACACATACAAGAAGCGAGAAGATAACCACCACTCTCTTTTTCATACCACTCTCCTAAATCACTCGCCAAACATTGATATAACAGCATTCCACAAGGTAGATCCTCCAACATTATCTGCTCTAACATCATTAAGTGCTGCGAGGAGAATTGCTGTTCCAAATAGAGCTGCAATAATGAAGGATAATCCTAACCACGGATTAAGTTGCGAATGGCCGAATAGTGATTTAGCCACCATATAACCACCTGCAACAAAGACACTTAACAGAACTGCTGATAAGGCGATACTCCATAGATTGTTAAAAAGAACACTAAACATGTTAAACTCCTTTATTTCGATAGATAGGTTTATTAGATTTGATTTGTAATTATTGAAAATCTCTATTAAATGCTTATCTTACTATTATTCTTATTCTCCTTTCTTAGCTTAGCTAATTTTCAATTCAAACAATTTCATAGATAACAAAATATCTTAGAAACTATTCCTGTTGTGTTTTCAAAGTTCTTCTCTTCAAGGCCAAGGCCGAGAAAGAGATATATAAGCACATTCAAAGATTGAATATACTTAAAAACAAAGGGTCCTTAATAATTAACAACCACTTGTTTTTTTAAAACTATTAAACTAACTTGAGCAGGAAAAATTAATTGGTAAAGAGAGAACCCACCCAAAAGTTCTCTCTTCAGGAAGAAGCTACTTATCGTTGCTGTATGACTGAAAAATCTTGGGGTAAACCTTTTCGCAGTATCTATTGAAAAACACACTGCATAGGTACATCACCACAAGATCGTCAAGCAAAAAGGGATATGGAAAACCTGGCATAAGTATCTCTGAAAACAGATCTATAGGGGAAAGAAAATAAACTAACCCTATAAACGCAGAAACAAATTTAGGCCAGTTCTTTATACCCTTGTCACTAAACAACCTAATGGTTAGGATCAGATTATCCCCAATATCCATCAAGTCAGGCACAGGGAACTTTAAGTTACTTTTAGGACTTTTTTTGTCCATGTTTTTCATCCTTTCTTTTTTTATATACCAAGCAGAAGCTTGGTTGGGTGTTTTGGTCCGTTCTTTTTTATTTGATTGGGCCCGATGTATGTTCTTTTCTACTTTATAGTAAGAAAACACATCGGAACCAACCTATATAATTTACAAAAATAAAAAAAATTACCCCTGTACCATCAAGATAGGAATCCTTTCTATTTATCTCGAAAAAGATTATAAGTTAATCCTATATTAAGCGCTAATATACACATGTAATTATAAATTGTCAATTGATTGGACATTCCTATAGTATTGCTGTATAATCCAAATATCTTCCCTGCCAAACACCAACGTTGAGAGTGTTGGAGATATAAGTACTTTGAAATTCTAATAATAATTTAGTATAGAAATAATGATATCAAACTAAAAGGAGATGAGTATGAAAACAGATGATCCAAGATTTTTGTTAGTATATCTATGTTATTCAATTTTTTTATTCACAGCAGGAATGTTCGTCGTCACAATACTCTTAGTAGGTTTGAGAGTTGCCACCATGGAGGATATCTACGTAGCAATAAGTGAGGAGTTACTGAAAATTCCAAAAACAAAAGAACTAGGACAGAATGACCTGTTGGAAGGGAGTATCATACACCCCCCAATCGTTATAGGAGCAAGTTTAACAGAAGACCTCTCGCAAGAAATAGCTATACCGATTCTTGCAGACAAGGAATCTTATGAATCATACGCTTCGTTATTATATATGGGTACAAATTTATCAAGTTTAGAAAACCCATATGACTTAAAGGGTGTGAAATTCGACAGTTCTGACCCTATAACTATAGATTGGTATACAAAAGCGGGGGAACAGGTAACAATGACCTTTGAGCCTATAATACCTTATGGGGGACCCGATGATTATTACCCAGGAACCGGAAGAGCAGGGGTCTTCGCAGATGAAATCGGTAACATTACAGTAAACCCTCATTCAGGTTGCTTGCCGACCGATAATCTAGCAGATCCATATAAATTGCTAGAGGCAGAAAAATTGAGGGAGTATATAGAGGGTGGTTCTTGCTCAGATATATTAGCTGAGAGAAACCAAACACCTGAAAAAACAAACGAAAATATCAACAACTTGATAGGGACAGAAGTTACGATCACTCAAAGCAACAAATCAACAAAACTTGTAGTGACAGCAATAGGTGTTATCACATATGAGAACTTACACTTAGTTAAGTCTATGTCCCCAACTGAGTTAGCTGGTCTGATAGGTAAAGAATTAACTACAAGATCAGTGGTAATTGTCACCAGCGGGTGGGATACCAATTATGAATACATTTGGTTTTCAAGAGAACGCTGGATTTTAGTAATGGAGATGTAAAGAAATGAGAAAAGCTATGCTAATAGCATTTATATTAGCTGTATCAGTCATAACTACTGTAGTAGCTATTGACCCATATGGCTGGAAGGTACGGGAATATCTCGGGTATGATTATGTACCTGGATATCCTGAGCTGGGTAAAAGAGATCAGTTCTTAATAACAAACGGCAGTGGTGATAAAGCGTATACTTACTGCTTACAAACCGGAAAACCACTTCCGCCGGTCGGAACAGAATGTAGTTACACAACCTCCAAAACTTTTTGGTGTGGAGACCAATATCAAGAATTAAAGGATTACAAATTCATTCCCGCCCCTACTCCTACACCAACAAAAACAAAGGCCCCAACGAGGACTCCAACGAACACACCGACGAATACACCGACCAACACACCGACCAACACACCGACGAATACACCGACCAACACACCGACCAACACACCGACGAGTACCCCAACGAATACACCGACCAACACACCGACGAGTACCCCAACGAATACACCGACCAACACAGCGGTGCCTACGGAGACCCCTACGGGTACTCAACCCCCTACGGCAACGCCCACAAAAACTTTGCCCCCTACGGCAACCCAAACAGACACACCTACCTCCACCGCAACGTGGGTGCCTACAACCATGCCAACGAATACCCCAACAAAGGTAATAACAGCAACGGCCACTTTGTTCATACCATCTAACACACCTGCTGTTACTTTCATAGTCCCTACATCGGGATTTGGTATATCGTTAGAAAAAGCTGCGGTTAGTGGAAAGGTATCTAGTTATATGCCAATTTTTGGGGCTTTGATGGTTGGGCTCATTATTGGGTTGGGTCTAATTATTGCAGGAGGGAGAAATGGACGATAAAAAAATTAAAATGAGTTTAATAGGGCGAGCTATCGTGAGTTTCTTTATTTTGGCGATTATCGTTGTGTGTGTAATAGCGGGCTGTGATACCAAGAAAACGATAGACAGCATCACGACCTCACCTGAGGTGGATTCTACTGAAAAACCCACCGCAACTCCAACTCCAACTCCAACACAGATAATGATTCCGACGGAAGTTCCACCAACACCTGAGCCGACCGTAGAAACAGTGACCACAGAAGTTGCACCGGATTTCCCGGTTCCAACATCAGGCTACGGGGATAGTATGGAAGAGCATTTGAAAAATCAAAATATGAAGGGAGAAAATAACAATTAAATACTAATGGGTAATCTATTGAACCTAAAAAATTCAAAAGATTACCCTTCTTTTTCGCCTATATTTAAAATATTTAAAAGACACAGGGAAAAGTTACTTATAAAATAAGACGATTCTTAACCAAACATCAAAACTTCTGGCTTAAAAAGAAGCAAAAGACCCATTATTACCATTAAAATACCTCCAATTAGCCTTGTGTACCTAACATATTTAGTGGTAATACCCGTCAATTTTAAAGTCGTCATAGCAACAAAAAATACAAAAAGGTCATCCAACATAAAAAACAGTATATAAAGAAGAATATATAGATAGTAGTTAGTTCCCGACATCTCATTTAAAGCCAAAACCTGGGTATACACAGCAGGAAGACCTGCAGAGCATATAAGCTCTACTAAATTAACAGCAAAAGCCAAAGCGATAATTCCAAGTAAAGCTAAAAAGAAAGATTTATTAGATGTAATCTTTCCAAGTTTTTCAAAAATCTCCTTCTTCTTCTCACTTCCCTCAACATCACACCCCGAAGGATCTTCACTAAAAAACTTTTTTAAACTGGCGTAACCACCAACAAAAGCTATCCCGGCTATAGTCGCTCTTACCCAAAATATGAAACCAACAAATTTAAAAAGATTCAGCCACGCTACCATAAAAAGAAAATAGACAAAAGCCGAAGCTACAATAAAAGCAATACCTAGAATCCACATTTTCTTTCTATCCTTCATACCAATGAGAAGAGATATTAAAAAGAGTAAAACCCACATGGCACAAGGGTTAAAACCATCCAAGAAACCCAACACAATAGTTAGCGCTGGAAGAGAAAGCTTCTCCATGTCAATATTACCAACCTTCGGAAGAGCTATCTTTCTCGGATCCTCTGATGGGGCACACTCCTCCTCACCCCCATCTTCTTCAACACCCCTCTCGTCGTCTGTCGCATCTTTCCCATCAGGCTCGGTGGGACCAACCACAGCAGTATCATTAAAAATATTAAAGCACCCTGTCCTTTTATGCTCCTCTATGATCCTCTCAATCTCCTTTCCCGTGGTATCGTCGCTCATGTACCCCACTAAATACTTATCCCCGATAACTAAAAAAGGAACTCCGCTAATCTCAACATTTAGCTTTTCCGAAGCTTCAATTAACTTGGCCCGACCGGCTAAATTTTTGTAGACCTCATAATCATGAATAACAATATTGTCATCTTCTTTTGCCAGGCGTGTCAGAAAATCTTTTTCTTTAACACAATGGGGACACCCCTCACCCCAAAAAAGATAAATGTCAACTTTCTCCGCACCCATAGAACTTCCGATAGCCAAAGTCCCAATACATCCAAATATTAAAGCTGTAAGATATTTCTTTATTTTCATCTCTTATTTATCAATATTTTCGTTAATTACATCAATAAGCTTATCCTTATCTACCTCTCCGGTCAACCTCAGTATCTCATTATCACCGTTATCTAAAAAGACAAAAACCGGCAAAATATGGTCGATATGATATTTTTCAATCATTTCTTTATCGTTATCAAAATCATAGTATTCTGTCTCTAAATTAGTCATTTCGGCCTCAATTTCAGCCCATATAGGCTTCATTACCAAACATCCCGGACACCAAACTGCTCCAAATTTTAATACTTTCATTAAAAAACACCTCCTTTTTAAGAATCTGCCATACTAGCGGCAATAAAAGTTGTTACAGGTACAGCTAAAACAAGTCCGATACTACCTAGTAAAGTCCTTATTATCTCAGAAGCAATTATTTCATAATTCACTACTTCGCCAAAAGAGTGGGTAGTATCGGTAAAAAGCAACAGTAAAGGCAAGGAAGCACCTGCGTATACTAAAACCAATGTGTTAGTCATAGAAGCTATATGATCTTTACCAATATCCATAGATCTTTTGTAAAGTTCGGAAAACGTTAATCTTTTATTTGCTTCTTTTAACTGAAATACTATTGCTGATTGAGAGATAGTTATATCATCCAAAACACCCAACATTCCAATTATTATCCCGGCCAAAAGTATACCCCTCATATTAAAACTATCCTCTCATAGTTTTTTCCGGTATTTGAATTATCTTCTTGAGCATATGAAATATTTGATTTAGCAAAAAGAATCCCCAAACTTAAAATTTTTATTATCTTTGTCATAAAAAATCTATCTATTTGATGTCCTTATTTATTTTAATAGCTTTTCCTTTAATTATAGCCTCTCCCAATTTTTTTGTAGCTGAATTAATTATTCTTGCGAAAGTAGGTTGAGATATTTCCATTTTCTTGGCAGATTCCGTCTGATCTAAACCATCAACTAAGTATAATTTTACCGCCTGTACCTCATCAGGAAGTAATTCCACTTCCTCAAGTTCCCTTAAAGGGATTCCTCTAGGTTTGAAATAGTCAACGTTAGGATTAAATTTTATTCTTCTTCTAATTTTTGGTCTAGGCATAATATCTGATAAAATACCAGTACGGAAGAACCCCCGCAAGTATTTTCATAATACCCTTAGGGGGTTCTGACTTACTTATCCTCCTCAAGTCTCTTCTCTTCAGCTTTTATGGCTTCTAACTCTTCTTCAAGGCTTTTTTTGTAATCTTCCAGATCTTTTTTCTCTTCTTCTTTTGTTAAAGGTCTTGACCAAAATCTAAAACCTCTTCCGCGACCCATGCCTCCTCGCCCTCTTCCAAATCCAAAGCCACCTCCAAAGCCTCTTCCGTCCGCACAAAGACCGAAACCTCTTCCGGTCAAAGGACCTTGACCTTGAGGACCTGTTTCATCTCTATATGGCATTTTCACTCACCTCCATTATTTTTAAATATATACGTTATGAATACATATTCATTATATCGCGAGATAAAATTTTGTCAAAAAATGTTGACTTGATAAAATTAGATGTTAAAAATACTAGGATAGGGCCTTTTATCATAAGAAACGGAGAGAAAAATGGACATAGACGATAAGTACAAAGACGACCCACTCATTAAGTTTATGGATATTTGTTACCAAAGAACCATAACAACGCTCTACGTATCGCTAGTACTAGCTTTGACCATTTTCGGAATCACTTTGGTCTTGGGAGGTTTAAAACTAATAAGTTTCTACTGGGCTGTCTTACCTGGTTTTTTCCTAGCAATGCTTCTAAGTGCCACGTTTTTATTTGAGAAAAAGCCAAAATAAGAAATTGCGGAAGATTATTTAATCTAGATACTCTTCCGCATCTTGTTTTTTAACTATTTTATAAAAAATAGAAGGACCAAAATTAAAAGGGGCTCCTAGAGTCTGCATAATATTTTCCTTTATTAACAGCAATCTCATAGGTATAATTTTTTTAAAAAACGGATGTCTAAAGTTTGATACAGAAAGCTTTTTCTCCAATTTAAAACCAACCTTATCTAAAATATATTCAACTTTTTTGGGATGATGGTTCAGAAATGTAACACTTTTTGTTGCAACACTAACCGACTCTGTGTTAAAAAAATCAAAATTGCCTTTTATTAAATTTGAAAAAACTGATTTAAAATGAACTTTATTTGCAACTTCCAATATGAAAACCCCATCTTCGTTTAAAATATCTTTAATTTGAAGAAATACTTTTTCCAAATCATCTAGATGGTGGGAAACTCTTATCATAGTGACGCAGTCAAATTTTCTATCTACGAGGTGCGAGATATTATTAACATCTCCTTCAACAACCTCTATCTCGATATTCAAATTCCGGGCATTTTCTACTGCAGTATTCAAAAGCTTATTCGAATAGTCAAAAATTGCAATATAGGAGAATTTTTCTTTTAATACCGGCAATAGTCTACCAAAACCCCCACCGACATCAATAACACTACCCCCATCAAGAATATCCTTCGGTAATAATTTTCTAAGGGCAATAAACTCAGATTCATTTTCATAATCTCTTCCGACCCAATACTTGGTGTAATCATATTTCTCATCGTTATAATCAGCTAAAACCATACAGTTATCCTACAACATATTGATAAAAAATAAATAACGAATATTGGTTTGGGGTAATGGAGATTTAATACTAAGAGGAGGCCCCGCCGAAGGCGGGGCCTCTATAAACATTCAACTAGATTTTTTAAGTATTTCCCTAGTGAATAGAGATATTATCTTCTGAAGCTTCTTTCAGGTCTATCCTCTTTGGGTCTTGCAATAGAAACTACAATACCCCTTCCGTCTATCTCCTTGCCGTTCATTTCAGAGATTGCTTTTTCAGCTTCTCCGTCATCTTCTAACTCAACAAAACCGAAGCCCTTGCTTCTTCCACTCATTCTGTCGAATATTATTGATGCTGATAATACATTCCCATAAGCTGAGAACATATCCTTTAATGCGTCATCATTAACGCTGTAAGGTAAATTACCTACGTATAATTTGGTCAAACTAACACACCACCTTCCAAGTAACGAAATACAATATTTTCAAGTCTCTCTGAAATGGGAAATACTTTATAAGTTTAAGGCCGCAAGTTTTCGAACATTCGTAAGAGAACAAATGGATTATAGCATTAATATCCAAAAGTCTATAGTTTATTTCGCACTAAGTTCAAATTCATCCAAATACTATTTGGGAGATATTCTTTTATTTGAAATATTATAAGTAAAGTTTATAGAAGTGTACTCGTCAATTTTACTTTGTTTTCTCAAATCACAGGAAAATTCAATATTTTGTTCATCTACCCATGAAACATTATTACAGTATCTTAATAAATCGGTTGGTACAGGTGTAATTTCTCCAGAAATATTTTTTATCTCACTGTCATAAAGGTTATATAAATAAACGTCAGTATTTGAAACGTCGGTTGTATGATTATTGTAGGCGATATAATTTCCATCCGGAGACCAGAAACAATTCTTAGCAGTAGCAACTTTTATTAAATTCTCATTTTCCAAATCATAGATGTATAACCAAACAGGAACTATTGTTCGGACTAGAAAACACAAATTTTTCCCATCAGGAGAAACTGATAAATCTGATATAGAATGAGAATCCTCTATATCATCTCCTTTTAGAACTATTTTTGCCTCGTTTGGAGATACTACTTGAACTATATTGTTGTCTATTATCTGAAAATCCGCTTCTGATTTACTCTCATCAATAAGGTTTATCTTTTCAACATTATCCCTACCTATTATGTCTTCCAACTGAATATTTTTGTATATCCAATATGATGAAATTAAAAAGACAGATACTACAGCAACGAAAAATATTGGGGAAGAAATTAATTTTTTCATGTCTACATTATCTGATTATTTGGGAAAAATTTCAAACAGTGAAAAAACCTCACTTTTTCTCTGTTTTTTTATCGGTAGAAACAACTCTCTCTTTTATCCTAGTAGCCTTTCTTCCAACTCTATCTCTTAGGTAGTAAAGTTTGGCTCTTCTTACCTTACCTCTTTTAATAATATTAATTCCTTCAATATTTGGTGAAAAAAGGGGAAAAATTCTCTCAACTCCAACGCTATCCGCACCAATTTTTCTTACCGTAAATGTTTTTGATTCACCGGATCCTTTTTTACCAATAACGATACCTTGATATGGTTGGGTTCTTACTTTATCCCCCTCAATGATTTTATAACTAACTCTAATCGTATCCCCAACTCTAAACTCAGGAAGTTTTTCTTCTTCAGGAATCTCCTCAACACCTTCTATCTCTTCAGATATATTTTCTTCGATGATTTCCTCGTCTTCTAAAACGGTATCTTCCGAAGCTTCTTCTATGCTTTGTTCAGTATCTTGAGTATCTTGATTCTCCCCACCAGCCTCGCTTGATTCCTCAGCTTCACCCACATCATCCACAGCATCTTCTTTAGAATCTTCGGTATCTTCAACTTCCTCAGTACCTTGTACAGCCTCTTCAGCAACTTCCTCTACGTCAGTATTTTCAACATTCTCATCATTTTCTTCTTCTTTTTTTGTTTTATTATTATCTTCTTGTGTCATAAGCTAAAAGAGAGTATCAAATTTAAATAACGTATTCAATCACTTTTTTCTTACCTTTACTTTTGCATTTTGAGCAATGTCTATCATCAACCCATCCTTATCAGCCTTAACCAATACTTTCTCACCTTTTTTTAAATCCCCTTTGATAATTCTTTCAGATAAAATATTATCAAGTTCCTTTTGTATCAACCTTCTAAGAGGCCTCGCACCATACTCCTCATTGTAACCCTTTTCAGCCAAGTATTTTATTGCTGACTCGCTCACATCAAAGTTTATACCCTGCTCACTCAGTAACTTTTTAGTTTTTATTATTAATCTACGAGCAATTTCCTTAATATCATCCTGACTAAGGCTAGTGAAAATCACTATCTCATCAATTCTATTCAAAAATTCGGGTCTAAAAGAATCCTTAAGCATTTCTGAAATCCTGTTATTAAAATCTTTCTCAGATTCAGATTTCTCCCTCTTGGAACCCTTATCAAACCCGATCTCCTGCCTTCTTAAAAAGTCAGAGCCTACATTTGAGGTCATTATTAATATTGTGTTTTTAAAATCAACCGTCCTGCCCTTACTATCAGTTAATCTCCCATCTTCCATAATTTGCAAAAGAGCATTAAAAGTGTCTGGGTGGGCCTTTTCTATCTCATCAAGTAAAATTACTGAAAAGGGTTTTCTTCTAACTACATCAGTCAATTGACCGCCTTGGTCAAAGCCAATATATCCGGGAGGAGCCCCAATTAACTTGCTAACAGAGTGCTTTTCCATGTATTCACTCATATCTAATCTCACCATCATATCCTCATCACCGTATAGTGCCTCAGCTAAGGCTTTTGCAAGCTCCGTTTTACCTACACCTGTGGGCCCTAAGAATAAAAATGCTCCAATAGGTCTTTTGGGGTCTTTTAAGCCCGCTCTGGCCCTTCTAATGGCCTCAGAGAGCACAGAAATAGCCTTCTTCTGATCTACAATCCTCTTACTAATAGTTGCTTCTAATTTTAAAAGTCTCTCCCTCTCCTCTACATTCAAACTTTCGAGGGGAATCCCCGTTGCTCTTGATATAACCTTATAAACAGCTTCAGCAATAACCTCGGGTGTTTCTTCAAGTTTAGTCTTTGTCCATATTTCAAGAAGCTCTGCTTTTACTTTTTCCAAATTCTCCAGCTTAGAAATTAATTTACTTTTTTCATCTTCCGGAAGGTCTTTTTTCTTTAGTTTTTTATTAAGATCCTCTATCTCACTTTCCAGTGTTTTCAAATTCTCAGGCTCTTTTACTTGAGAAAGTCTAACCAAAGCACAAGCCTCGTCTATCAAGTCTATTGCTTTATCAGGTAAAAATCTGTCCGAAATATATCTGTCGCTCATTTTTACAGCTGTCTCTAAAGCTTCATCAGAAATCTTTACATGGTGGTGTTTCTCATATCTTTCTCTTAATCCTTCTAAAATGCTGATAGTTTCGTCGGCAGTTGGTTCGTTTACCATAATAGTTTGAAATCTTCTCTCAAGGGCGGCGTCTCTTTCGATATATTTTCTAAAATCATCTATTGTTGTAGCACCAACCATCTGCAGCTCACCTCTTGAAAGAGCCGGTTTTAAAATATTTGCTGCATCCATGGATCCCTCAGCACTTCCCGCTCCAACAACAGTGTGAAGCTCATCAACAAAAAGTATAATCTGCCCTGAGGCATTAATAACCTCCTGAATAATATCTTTTAAACGCTCTTCAAACATTCCTCTGTGTGAAGTTCCTGCTACTATTGAAGCCATATCAAGCATAAAAACCCTTTTACCTCTCAAGGGCTCTGGGACCAAACCTTCAACTATTTTTTGAGCTAAACCCTCTACAATTGCCGTTTTACCTACACCGGGGTCGCCTATAAGTACCGGGTTATTCTTTGTTCTTCTGGATAATATATGGATGACTCTATCAATTTCGTCTTTTCTTCCAATAACAGGATCAAGCTTATTTTCCCGAGCCATCTGCGTAAGATCTCGACCGAACTTTTCAAGTTTTGACGCTGTTGCGGTAGTTTCCTGCATAACTTCCTGGTAACACACCTCACAAAGGGCCATGTAGACTTGTTTTCCTTCAACTATTCTTGTTATTGGTATTTTTGCAGGCCTTTGCCCGCATCTGTGACATAAAACCATAGTATAAATATTAGCACTCAAAACACTAGAGTGCAAGGACCAATTATATATACAAATAATAACAAATACCGACGATTAATGCTCCCAAACATCGGCTATAAAAGGTTGGGATTCTACGGGAACTTGCTTTATAAACAATGCTCCGGCTCTAACCATCTCCTGAGACTGGATTTTTGCCCATTCTTCGGCCTGATCCTCACGTACCTCACATACAACCTCATCATGAACTGTCAAAATAATCGAGGCGTCAAAACCATCTTCTTTAATTTTATCATTCAAAAAAACAAGAGCATACTTGATTGCGTCAGCATTTGTACCCTGTATTGGGTGATTTTTCGCTTGTCTTTCGATATGACCTATTTTTCTTGAATATTCCGGATCACTTCTGTCCGGCTGAGTATACCATCTCTTCCTACCTGCAGGAGTGGTACTCCAACCCTTTTTAACAGCTTCTTTTGCTACTTTTTCAAGATATTTCTTTACCCCGGGATATGACCTAAAATACTTTTCCAAGTATTCTCTACCTTTTTCAGCTGAAACTCCTAGTTGCTTAGCCAAACTTGTAGGTCCTCTACCATACATTAATCCAAAATTTATTGATTTAGCTGCAAATCTCTCGTCCTTGTGCTTTTTTGCAAAATCATCCGTAAGTTCAAGCCCGAACATCAGTGCCGCAGTATGAGAATGAACATCTACCCCGCGATTAAAGGCATCTATAAGATTTTTATCTCCTGATAAATCTGCCATTATCCTCATTTCCATGGTTGAATAGTCGGTTGTTACCAGCTTATAACCGGGTTTAGGATTAAAACAGGACCTAAAAGGGGCGGTATCGGATTGTCTTGGTATCTGTTGAAAATTGGGGTTATTGCAAGAAAATCTCCCTGTAGCAGTACCTAATTGGTTAAACTCGGGATGCATTCTTTTTGTTTTTTTATTTATTTTGGATAATAAATTTTCACCGAAAGCAGAGACTAACTTCTCATAACCTCGGTACTCTCTCAGTATCTTAACAACCGGATTATCGCATAGTTCCAATATCCCGTCTCCGGTAGAAGGTAGATTTAAGTGCATTTTATTATTGAAAAGATCCATCAATTGGACCTGACTGTTGATATTTATTGAGTCACCTATGTTACCAAAAAGGTCTACGGAGTTAGATATAAATAGATGTCGTATTTCCTGTTGAAATTGTTTAGCAATTTCATCTCTTCTTAATGAAAGGTTGTTAATTATTTGACGCCATCTTTTAGCATCAATGTGTACTCCTGTCAGTTCCATATCACCTACAACTCTGGTAGTTGCAAATTCAAGCTTAGCAATATCTACTAAACCCTCTTGTTTCAACTTTTTTAACTGTTCTTCAAAAATCGGAAATAAGATTAAAGTATCAATAGCACTGTATTTTAATTGATTTTCATTTAATTTAGTCGAGGGAGTAACATATTCAAAAGTCTCTCTAACAGCTTTCTTCAAATCTATTCCGGAGTACTTCACTGCTAAATCTTTCAAACTATAGTAGCTGTTTCTCAACCCGGCATTCAAAATTGCTTCCGTTAGCATTGTGTCATAAACATTACATACCTCAATACCCAAGTTTTGTTTTATATGTTTATAGTCAAATTTTCCATTGTGAAGTATTTTTATTATTTTATTATTTTCCAAAAAAGCTTTAAAACGGGGTATCTCTCCTAATTTCAGCTCTCTTGCATCAAAGATGTAAGACTTTTCAGGGGTTCCTATCTGCACAGTAAGAAGAACACTGCTGTAAGGATCTAGAGAAGTTCCCTCAATATCAACTCCTACGGTTTTCTGATTTTCTAAATCTTCCAAAGCCTCATCCAACTGAGTTTGGTTTACCACATGTGTATAAATCGGATTTTCAGGATCAAATTTTAATTCCATACATGAACATATTAACAGGTTAAGTAATAAATATTTACGAATGTAGATTGAGATATTTGATTTTCTTTTTTCGTATAACTATAATTTTCCCTGATATTTAAATTTCTGACAAAAAATAAAGGAGAGTGAGCTGTGGCACGTATATGCCCAAAATGTAAACACGATGTAGAGATAGTGGACGTGGTAAAAATATTATCGGACGATGAAATAAGATTTCTATACAAATGTACCAACCCGAATTGTAGACAAAAAGTAAAACTTAATAAGATTAAAGCCCCAATCTACTACCCAACTCACTTTGTATGCACTGGAAAGGGGAATCTAAGATTAGCCCAACCATCGTGGTTGGATTATCTTTCAGATACGCCTTAAAAACCATGTAAAGTGCGGATCTTTTTCAAAAAGTTCTGCACTTTTTTTCTAAGACATGCTAAAAACCCATGATAATTTTGCTACTGCAAACGTAATCTTAGATTAAATGGGAAAATCACTTTAGCAAATTGATATATTGCAAAGCTGTCTTAGGACGGAAGCCCCGCATAAGGAGATTTTTCGACGCAATGAGTGGGTAACGTCACTTTATTAATTCTTTAATTAGGGAGACTGTATTCTCAGGATCCACTTTACCTTTTGTCTCTCTCATAACATGGCCAAAAAGAAATTGTATTGAGTTTTCTTTTCCTTCTTTGAAATCATCAACTGCCTTCGGATTTGAATCTATAATTTTTTTAATTATTTCGACCAATGTATCTTCATCCAAAGTGTCTTTTTTTCCAACAATCAAATCTTTGAATTCGTCCTCGGGCATTTCATGTGTTTCCTTCCTATTTATCAAAATACTAGCCACTTTTTGTGCGTCCAAGCCGGACTTCACATAATTTTCAAATTTTTCCACTATAGAAAGGCCGAAAACATCCACCAAAGTTGTCGCATCGGTCTTTTTAATACCATAATTTTCAACTAACCTTCTTTTTATATCATGAGGAAGCTCAGGGATACTTTCTCTCAGTTCATCAAAATAAGCATCGTTAAAAACCATCGGTGGTATATCCGGCTCGGGGAAATACCTGTAATCTTTAGCATCTTCCTTAGTCCTCTGAGGCACGGTTTTTCCGGTTGTTTCATTAAAACCCCTATTTTCCTGTATCGGGGTATCACCGTTTAGAAAAACCTCCAATTGCCTCTCAATTTCAGCTATAACGGCTTTTTCCATGAATCTAAAGGAATTAATATTCTTAACTTCGACCTTGTAATCAAACAAATCTTCTTTTTCCTCCATTTCTCGAGTTCTTAAAGAAATATTCGCTTCCAGTCTCATCTGTCCTTTTTCCATATCAACATCTCCGATGTCCAAAAATCTCACCAATTGTTGAATCTTTTTGCAAAAATCTACAGCATCTTTTACATCCGAAAATACCGGCTTTGTTACTATCTCAACTAAAGGTAGCCCCGACTTGTTAAAATCCAAAAGTGTCCTGTCTTTTTCATGGAAAGACTTAGCAACATCCTCTTCTAAGTGAATCCTTTCCACCTCAGCCATAAAACCTGAATCCAGCTCTACAGAACCACCCACGCAGAGGGGCTGCTTATACTGGGAAATCTGATAACCTTTAGGTAAATCGGGATAAAAATAGTGTTTTCTATCAAATCTGGAATCTTTATTTAATTTACATCCGAGCGCCAGACCTAAAACCTGTGTTTTTTTAACAGCGTCTTCGTTGGGGACCGGTAATGCGCCGGGTAATCCAAGACAAACAGGGCAGGTATGGGAATTTGGTGTTTTTTCCCATATATCTGCACTACACTTACAGAACATCTTTCTTTCCGTTCTAAGATGCAAATGTATTTCTAATCCAAGAACTAGTCTGTAATTTTCTTTTGTAATTATTTCAGACATATTACTTTTTAAATAACTCGCGAATGGGTATCTATATATTAATACCTAAAGTTTGTAATCCTATCTTTAAACTATCTACCGACTGAGTTACAACGAAATAAGGAGGTTCATATCCCGATTCGTGAACCAAATTGTTCCTAACTTTGTGAGCTTCCCATATTTTATTGTATAAATCCCTGTCAAAACGGGTTTCGGCATTTTTTAATCTCTCACCCATGGTCTCACCTGCAACAATGTCTCTTAGAGCGTTATCTAAACACTTATCTGCGGTTATTAAAGCCTGCCTTAACTGCGAAGGCCCTTTTGAACTTAATAAAACCTGAATATTTTTCCAATCCCTATCGATGTTATTCCTTGTCTCTACGCTAATTGTCTTTCCTGATATTTTTCTACCAAATAAAAAATCTAAAAACATGCTTTTAACCTCTCTTTTTGGTAATTTTATAAAGATATAAAAGAAATAGTGCTACTGTGCCTTGAATAAGAAACAAAGCACCTAAAGGCACTTTATTTAAGGATATTTTAAAAAAACCAAACAACACAACATTTACAAAAATCACACTAATAAAAAATATTCCTAATCCTACTTTTAAAGTATTCATAGTTTTGGACCAATCTTATGAAAATCAGTCTCCTTTTGAAATAAATTTGACACGTAGATTATTTTATCCTCACAATTAAAATTTCCAATAAATTGGGCTCCGACAGGCATCCCTTCCGAAATTCCACATGGGACTGTAATACCAGGAAGACCTGCAACAGCACTTGGCTCATTTAGAAGGTCTATCAACTCTCCAAACATAGGGAATTTATCGCTCTCACCTATTTTTGGAGCAATACACGGCATAGAGGGAGCAACCAAAACATCAACATTTTGAAATGCCTTTTCAAAATCATTTTTAATTAATGTCCTTACTTTTTGAGCTTTTGAGTAATAGGCATCGTAATACCCCGAGCTTAAGGTGTAAGTCCCTAACATAATTCTCTTTTTTGCCTCAAAACCAAAATTTGTTCTATCATTTCCAAACCTTATACCATCAAACCTGGCAAGATTAGATGAAACTTCTGATCTTTGCAAAATTGTATATACCGCAATTGAATATTTAGGATCGATTAAATCCAGCTCTATTATCTCAGCTCCCATTTCCTTTAACTTCTGAATTGCTCTTTCAAGATTTTCGGCTACCCCGGGCTCAATATCTATTTCAAAATATGATTTCGGTTTCCCAATTTTTACACCGTCTAAATTCTTTTTATTAACTGTAGGTAGAAAATTTTCAAAATTCTCATGAGAAGAAGTTGCATCTTTAGAATCTTTTCCGGCAATAACGTTTAGAATATAGGCAGAATCCTCAACAGTTTTAGAAATCGGTCCCGGGCTATCAGTGGATGATGCCATTGCAACTACACCATACCTGCTAACCCTACCGTAAGAAGGTTTTAAACCCGTAACCCCGCACCAAGATGCAGGACCCCTAATACTTCCTCCGGTCTCGCTACCAATTGCAAATAAACACATATTGGTAGAAACTGCAGCTGCAGACCCACCCGAAGAACCCCCGGGAACTCTTTTTACATCCCAAGGGTTTCTTGTTGTGAAAAAATCCGAATTCTCGGTAGAGGAACCGTGAGCAAAAGCATCCATATTAGTCTTTCCTAATAGAATTGCCCCAGCTTCTTTAATTTTTCCCGTAACGGTAGATTCAAATGGAGGGATGTAGTTTTCAAGAACTTTTGATCCGGCTGTAGTTCTTATACCTTTTGTTGAAAAATTATCTTTACATACATAGGGTATACCAAGTAAGGGTTTCTTTTCAAAAACAACTGCTCCCTCGGATTTAATTGCTCTATCAGCTTGTTCTGCATCCTCGAGAGCTTTTTCCTCTAAAGTGGTAATAAGAGCCTTAATTTGGCTATCCTGATTCTTAATTTGCCTTAAACAAGCATTTGTTAATTCCACAGATGTAAATTCTCTTTTTTTTAACCCATCAATTGCCTCTAAAAGTGTAAGTTCATTTAAGTTTCTCATCTATTAAAAACTGCCTTAGCAGAAAATAATCCATTTACCTCTTGCTTAGCATTGGATAAGGCATCTTCCTTGGTAAGAGAATCTACCTCACTACCATCTTGATAAATATTAGTCAAACCTGTCACCTGAAATGTTTCTTCGACTTCTGATGTATCCAGCTCGTTAAGGGTTTTAATATAATCCAATGTATCACTTAAGATATTTGATAATTTCTCAACCTCACCTTTAACATCAAGGTCCGAGAGAATTGCTAAATTACTTATTTCTTCTTTTGAAATTTTTAATTCTGCCATAGATGTATCTATTTAAACAAATTTAAGCCAATATTAAAAGGAAATTTACATTGCCTCCAATCTTCTTATTCTCTCCTCAACAGGTGGGTGGGTATTAAAAAAGCTGGATAATTTATTTGAAGCTAGGCCTCGTATAGGGTCTGTAATGTATAAGTGAGCTGTAGCACTGTTTGCAACCTCTAAAATCTCCCTATCCTGACTAAGTTTTTTAAGAGCGTTAGCCAAACCCACAGGATATCTTGTTATTAAAGCAGCAGTTGAGTCTGCAAGAAATTCTCTTTTCCTACTTATAGCAAGTTTTATTAAAGTAGCAATTATTGGACTAGTTACTAAAAAAACTAAGGCGATTAAAAAAATTAACCCACTTCCCGAACTATTGTTGTTGTTCCTTCTACCTCTTCTATAAAACACTCCTCTTGTAACCCAATCTGCCAACAAAGATATGCTTCCGACAAGAATACTAACAATAGACATCAAACGGGTATCGTAGTTTCCAATGTGTGACATCTCGTGAGCGATAACACCTTCTAACTCTCTTTTTTCAAGTTTTTGTATTATCCCTGTTGTAAAACAAATAACTCCGTGCTCAGGATCTCTACCGGTGGCAAAAGCGTTCATAGAAGTATCCTCAATAATATATACCCTAGGTTTAGGTATTCCTGAAGCAATAGACATGTTATCTACTAAGTTATGAAGTGTCGGAGCGTCGTCGTATTCAACTTTCCTGGCCTTTGAAACCCCTAGAACTATCTTGTCTGAATTGTAGTATGAAAAAAACCCCGATATTCCGGACACAATAAGTGCTATCCCAACTATAGATAAACCACCGGCGTCACTAAAATACTCACCTACTACCCAACCTATTGCTGAAACAACAGCAATGAATAGGATTACTATAACAACAGTATCCCGTTTATTAGAACTAATGTTCTGATATATGTTAGGCATAACTAAGAAACTTTAAAATTTGACCTGAACGTTTTCTCTTTCTGCTTCTTGTATCTCAAAGAATTCCTGAGGCTTAAAATTGAACATCCCTGCTATCAAACTATTCGGGAAAACAACAATTTTCTCATTATATTGTCTAACAACGCTGTTATAAAATTGCCTTGAATAAGCAACTTTATCTTCTGTGTCTGACAATTCACTTTGCAAGCTGGCAAAACTTTCCTGAGCTTTTAACTCCGGATATGCTTCAGCTACTGCAAATAAACTCTTTAAAGCAGCGCCCAACATTTGATCTGCTTCCCCGGCTTCTTTAGGACCTGATGCTGACATAAGTGCTGATCTGGCTTCAGTTACCCTTTGAAATACTTCCTTTTCATGAGAAGCATAACCCTTTACGGTCTCTACTATATTAGGAATTAAATCAGCTCTTCTTTTAAGTTGAACGTCTATCTGGCTCCATGCTTCCTGTATCTTAACTTTTAGAGAAACAAGAGAGTTATATACTCCTATTACAAATACAGCTAAAACTACAGCAATAACTAGAATTACGGGTACCATAAAATCACCTCCTCTTTAAAAAATGTACTAGAAAAATTTTACATTAACCTAAGTTTTTTAACAAACTTTTCATAACTTAAAGTGTTTACAATATCGTCTTTTTGAGCCCAACCTCTTCTTGCATTATCAACACCGTATTTCATAAAACCAAACTCACTTATAGAATGAGCGTCTGAATTTATTATCAAATCAACACCCCACTCAATAGCTGATTTAACAAGATCATCAGGTAAATCTAGTCTATCGGGCTGACTATTGATCTCTAAAATAATCTCATTATCACGAGCTGATGAAAATATCTTATTCCAATCCGGATCTGCGGGGTCTCTCTGGTTTAATAAACGACCCGAAGGATGTGCTATTACCTTTACATAAGGATTTTCCATGGCGGATAAAAGTCTTTCTGTGACTGTATTTTTATCCTGCCCATAAGCAGTGTGTATTCCTGCAATTACATAATCCAAATTTTTTAAAATATCATCGGGTAGACTTAATGTGTTATCCACAAGAATATTTACTTCGTACCCATAAAGAACTTTGATATCATCCTGTGATTCATTTATCTCGTCAATCCTTTTTCTGGTATCGCTAACAATTTTTAAAACTGTTCCTAAACCTCTGGATTGGATACTTGGGGAGTGGTCGGCAACCCCGATATACTCGTATCCGAGATTCTTGGCCTCCTCTACCATTTCCTCTAAGGTATTTATTCCGTCTGAAAAATTTGTATGAAAATGAATATCACCTTTAATATCTTTTAATTCAATAAGTTTGGGTAGTGTACCTTTTTGGGCAGCTTCAATTTCATAGTTACCATGACGAAGCTCGGGGGGAATATATGAAATGCCTAATTCTTTATAAAAATCTTCCTCGTCCGCAAACTCTTTTAATTCGTCACCTTTTTTAATTCCATATTCCGAAAGGGATAAGCCTTTACTTAAAGCGTAATTTCTCAACAAAATATTATGCTGTTTGGAACCTGTGAAGTATTGAAGCATAGAACCATACGCCTCGGGAGTGCTTACTCTAATATCAACTTGAACTTCATTTGTTAATACAACGCTAGCTCTTTTGTCACCGGCTACTAAAACTTCTCCAATCTCGGGAAATTTTAAAAAATATTCGATTACTTTTTCGGGTTCGTTTGTGGAAACGGGTATGTCCAAATCTCCGATGGTAGCGTTTCTTCTTCTTAAGGAACCGCATGCCTCTAGATCTATAACATGCTTACTTTTTCTCATGTAGTCGTAGATTCGTTGGGTAATTTCTTCGGCTTGGGGGAGTAGAAATCTTACTTTTTTATTTTTTGTCATTTTTTTATCTTCTATTGCTTCTAATATAGCAATTTCCATCTTTTCACCAAAACCTTCCAAATCTCTTATTTTTCCTTTTTGAGCAAATTGCTTTAATTTTTCTAAGGCAGTCTCTCTATCGTTAAGGTCAAAGGCTAGTGCTAGTTTATAAGCTCTTTTTGCACCTATTCCTCTCAAGCCTATGAGAGAAAACATACCCTCGGGAAGATCTTTTCTGATATGCTCGTACTCTCCTTCTTCTCCGGATGTAAATAGTTCGTTCAAGTAACCTTCGATGCCGGGACCTATACCAGGGATTTCCCCTAATCTATTGTTTTCCCATAAATCGTAGATTGAAACCGTTAAATTTTCTAAAACTGAGATTGCATTTTGATACGCTCTAATTCTAAAGAAACTAACATCTTTTACTTCCATTGCTGCGAGTATTTCTTTTAATATAGCTATAACTTCTGTGTTGGGGAGCCTCTTGTCTTCCATGTGTTTATTTTATCATTTTAAGAATCTTAAAACCTACGGATTATTGATTATTTTCCCTTATACTGATAACATAACAGCTGTATTGTGGGGGGCCGTAGCTCAGTCCGGTTAGAGCGCTGCACTGTCACTGCAGAGGTCGCGGGTTCGAGTCCCGTCGGCCCCGCCAGAAAGCCTGGCAGGGATTTATTCCTTGGCAGGCTTTTTGTATGGTTAAGACGGGACGAGAATAATTCGCAGCGAGTGTAAACGAGCTAGAGGGGGTCGCGAGCCAAGAAGCTCTAGGAACGCAGTGACGTAGAGATACTTGGACTTGTGACCGAGTCCCGTCGGCCCCGCCAAGTCCTAACACCGTAACAAAATGGTCACCTGAACAATGATTGGAGCATTTCAAGATTATTCTTGTCACTTAAGGTAAAACTTAAAGAGCATTTACCATTTAACTTTTTAAATCCCTAGATTCTAGATCCAATTGCAACACGAACCTCCATTTCTTTTAAATTTAATACATTTAGGCGGTAATATTCAATAGGCGTTAGATATCCCAGTCTTTTTCTTGGTCTGTTGTTTAGTTCCCAAGC
>JAHYJU010000010.1 GCA_019428825.1 Patescibacteria group bacterium
TAGGTATGAGTAACATGCTTGAAGGATTCGTTAAAAATGAGCCTCTTCCTGTAAATTTGGCTTTTATGTGGAACCAGTCAATTTCAAAAGTTCCTTTAGTCAATAAAGCATTAGCTGCACCAAACGATCGTTATAAAAACCTCCCTGTTCTTGAAGCCTCCTATGGTATGTGGAAATTTTCCAGAAATGTGGCCTTAGGGTTGATTGCCTTAGTGTTGCTGTACACAGGAATCATGATAATTATGAGAAAAAAGATAAATCCACAAGTTGTGGTTTCTGTACAGTATGCTATACCTAAAATTATTATTGGTTTATTACTGATTTTGTTTAGTTACGCAATAGGCGCAGCTATAACAGCTATAAGCTGGGGGTTATTTAGAGGTGCAGATTCACTGTTCTTCAACTCTGTGCTTCAAGCAGGAGGCACTATAATACCTACTAATGTTGTTATGTTAGCTATAGCTATGGAGCTTATAACATTGACCGGAGGATCGACGTTTTTAATGCTTTTAGTTTTTATCTCCATTTTAATTTTAGTTGTTCTCAAATTAGTTTTGTGGTTTAAGGTCATACTTATATACGTAAAAATGGTGTTCTCTATATTTACAGCTCCTTTCGAGTTTGCTATAGGAACGGTTCCCGGGAGTGAGGCTAGGATAATGGATTGGTTTAAAAGAATGGCCAAGTACATGATTACTATCTTTGCTATAGGTTTGGTAGTTCCTATTACTTTATTTTTAGCAATGGGTGTGGTTTATGCGTATGGAACGACAGGGGGTGTTGAGTTCGGTGGTATGGGAGGCATTATGGCAATATTAGGTCCCATGATAATAATTATTATGGGATTTTCTCTAGGTTTGGGTATGGAGGGTAGAATTGACTCTATGTTCTTTGGTGTTAAGGGTAAGAAGAGATAAATTTATTTATCTAGTCTATATCCCTAATAGCTACATGCTTTGAAATACGCTTCTATACTTCCGTCTTCGTATCTTCTGTCCTCTGCGTAGCTTTCTTCTAGTACGCTACCCCAGGATAGTGATTTTAGAGCCCCTATTAGATCGGACCACTCTGCCCCACACCCTTTTCCATTTGCTTGGCTGAAATGTGCTGCAGCAACATATGTTGCATCAATAAAATTACACCTGCTTGCAGCGTTTCTTCTTCCGCTACTGAGTTCGTTTAAAACATCTCCTGCATTCGTTGCGTCCATAGTTGCAGTAAACCAGTTCCATATCCAATCATAAGGCCCCTGCTCCATTGGGTCTAAGTCATCACAACCTCTTATCTGACCGCCCCAATGGAAAGATTTTTTCAATTCATCTTCATTTTCTTCTTCAAATAAATAGCTAAATTTATGAATACTATTAATACCTGCCATATAAGCTATGAGTACTGCCGGTGGTGTTTGGAACTTTCTACCGGCAGAGTTCATAATATTTTCAAAAGTTTCAGAAAACTTTACAGTAGAGTTATTAAATATAATTTGTGCGCATTGTTCAGAAAGGTTTATATTACAACTATCTTCACCTGCAGCCATGGATGTAATTTTTTCTGAAGGGGAGTAATCTGAGTACCGTGGCTCCTCCTTGTTTTCTGCAATTGTATTATTTTTAACACTATCATTTTTCCCGTTTCCTATATTTATTGAATTATATGTTAGGTATCCGAAAAGAGTAAAAAGAGATACCATCAATATTGAGGAGATTAAAGCATTATTTTTTATCCAATTTATAATTTTGATTTTCATTTTAATTAATAATTCACTAGTTGATAATTATCAGTTGCTTCGGGGTTGGGAAGTGTGTTAAACTGACATTCCCATACTCCTGATGAGCTAAAGAAGCTATTAGTACAATGTATGTATATTTCTTTGAATTTCGTGTTATCTCCAAAGTATGGAGATATTGTGAACATGCTTCTGATTCTCATTCCTTCTGCATCCCCTACATTTGGCTTTTCGGATTCTTTCATTTCTGTGGGGCTTCCTTCTAAAGGCACGTATTCTCTGACTGATGTGTTAACACTGGTGAATTCTGCGGGAAAAGTTGCGAATCTTCCTGCAATAGGGGAGATGACGCTGTAATCAAAATCAAAGCTTTGTCTTAGTTCCGGACCTGCAATTACTACAGAATCAACGTTTATCCTATCCTGTTGAGGGTTAGTCTTATCCGCATCAATAACCTGTTGTTGGATAAGTATTGTTTCGTTTCTTCTTATACTTCCATCACAAATGTTACCATCCCCTTTCATCATCTTGCATTGTGGGGTGCCTGTTTTTTCAGTATCTTTTTTAACGCAGTAGCCATCTAAGGGTTCGCATGTACTGTCCCAGTCCAAATTTTTACAGTCCTCATCAGATTTTATGGACAGTTTTTCTATTATATCTCTTTCAATCTCTTCTTCATAAGTTTTTCTTAAACAATCTCTTTCGTCTCCCCCACCGGTGCAAGTTTTTTGTTTTTGAGCACAGACACGTCTTTGGTCTTTTGTACAACCATCGGATTTAAGCTCTATATCTACGTCATCAACGTCTTTTGTGCAGTTAGATAATGTATAATCATATATTGGTTGAGGATTATCAGGATCTGTCATGTCAAACGTATTTATGACCCTTGTGCAGGTACACTCTCCTTCTGCGTAGGATGCGTAGCACTCCTGAACTTTACAAGTTCTTGATATTCCGTATCCCCATTTGGAGATAGTGGCTCCGGGATTTACTGTACCGTCATCACACTTAGGTTCTCCTTGATACGTATCACATGTAGTATTGAAAGGTACATCTACCCAAGGATAACAGCCATGTGCCGGTCCCCACTCATCTGGGAGTAGATTCCCGTTTTCGTAGGAAGGGAGCCAAAAGAAATTTTTAAAATTAGCCTCGCTAATGGGAAAAGATGTTCTTAAGTCATCCTTATAATCTTCTGAAAGTTCGGTCGGGTTTCGGTCAAGAAAGGTCTTTTTTTCACTATTAGGAAAATCATCATATTCAAATATATTGAGGTTTGATAGATTTTTTGCTTCTTGAGCATATCCTGACATAGCAACCCAATCTACGAACGTCTCCCCAGAAAAAATTGATAAAAGACTATCAAAAACATCCATTCCCTGTCTATTAGCTGTCCAAAAGTTATCCGATACATAACCTGGAATTAAATTGCCGTCCACTCCAGTTGGTTCTGCTAATCTTTCTAGTCTTCTTTGTCCAGGTGTTGTTTTATACATCGCAGAGGTTCTAGCTCTGGTGCCTTCATTAGGATTAGTGTTTATAGTGTTACCAACAGACAGATCTCCAATGTCTTCAATTGGGTAGTGATTTAAATTTCCGAGCAACCCGTCTCCAAATTTGGTGTTTTGGAATATTGACTCATCCTGACTGGGTGTTTTTATATCTATATTTGCAAAGTTACTATTAATACTACCCTTAATTACGTATTGATAAGGTGACTTGGTTGAATATATCCAGTCCACAGCGATTATTTGGCGCTCATATCTCTCATCTTTAAGTGGGCTAGATAGCCCATTTGTAACATTTTCTATAGACTCATCTCCGTGAGATATAGCGTAAGCAGCTCTCAAGGGCATAGGCCTATCCCCGCCACTTTGATGAATAATACCTCCTCCAACTGACACTGTTTCATCTTTACCATCTCTCTGTGCTTGGAAAATGCTCCTATCGGTGCCGTAAATTTTTTGAACATTCTCAAGTTTTCCTTCTAGATCTCGATCTGTCAGAGGGTATAGAGAATCTTTCTCTACCTGCAAGTTTTTAAATTCTACACTTACGTTATTATACTGTCCTTTTTTATGCACCAAAAATTCGTTACTCCAGTAATCACTTGAAAGTTTATAGCTTCCTCCTGCACCCAAACCGCCGGGTGGTTGTATTTCTCCAGCTGTAATGATTTCTCCATCTTTTATACACACAGGAATATCTAAGTCCATCTCATTAAACAAGCGCACTAAATCCAAAGGGCCTTGAAGACCTTGTGACACTCCTCCTGCAAGTTGAGCTGTTCTGCTGGTAGCACTGTTGTTGCTATTTACTGTTTCGTTACATTCCCTATAAACTTCGCAATCAAGATAAGAAACTTCTGACTGAGAGCCCTCAAATCTTGGAGTAAAAATTCCAGGACAATTTGCATAGTGAAGGCCTAAGAAACGCGCAATATCAGCAGGGTCTTTAACATAGTTAGTTATATCCACACTTGTTTCAAAAGGTCTAAAATATAGTATCTCTTCTCGAGGTGATATATTAGGTAAAAGAGGTTGTATTAAAAAATTAGTATTATTTAAAAGTTTTGAGTAGTAAATTTCTGCTATTAAATTTTGATCTTTCATGTTTCTTATGTTATTTGGGTCAAAGTTACCGTAGTAATCAACAGGAACACCGTTTGTGCCATAAGTAAGGGTATCCCCTGATATAGATGTCCAACCTGGATCGGCTCCCGCACAAAGCTTTACCCATTTAGAGTATTTAGTATCAGCATATTTTTTAAAACAATCTCTTGACCAAAATGCCCCGAGTTTGGGTACAGCGTCTTCAAACAGTATATTTACTACATCCTCTTTTCCAGGCGTATACTCCGGTTTAGTGAATCTTGGGTCCGCTCCTTCTAAATAAATATCTATACTCTGTCTTGTTGGAAAATTAATATTATCACTCAGGTAAGAGTGGTCAGCTATCTCATACTCGTCCGGGTAGTCTGGAATTCCCATATCGGCAGCTACTCTAACATTTGAATCAAAAAAAGTAAAAGTATTGGGGGGTGGTACATAGGTATAGTCTTTCTTACACGGGACTTCCTGAATCACGTCAACCCTGCTTTCAAAAGAGGGTAAAACCTGCATACCTGCAAAACCTCCTCCGCAGCTAAAAACTAAATACCTAATGTTTGCCTGAAGAGGTCTATCAACGTAACCATCTTCTAAACCTGCCTGTAATACATCTAGGTTATTATCCATTTTTCTAGCTAAAATATGGAACTCACCTTCCCCGTTGGTTGAAGTTGATGAGAAGAGATGTACCAATTTCCCCTCCCTTTTACCAGATGAAAAAGAACTGTTGTCTGCCTCATACAAATAAACTGAAACTCCTGCAACTCCTTCTTGTACATCGATATGTGTTGTATTGTCAGGTAGTTCTCTATAATTCGGAATTGATCTTCTGACAATACCGCATATTGATACAGTGTCTTCATTTGGAGGTTCCGGGCATTTGGTGCTGAATATGTATTTGCCCGTTCTTTCATAGACAGCTATGGCTTGAACTTTCCTATTTATACTATTCGTTCCTAAAAACAGAAAAACAATAAAAAATAACTTCAAATATTTTTTCATAAATATACATTTATTATAACAAAAGATTACAAATGGTTGGTAGTGGTAAAATGTTTATCAACATGGCAAAAGGAAAACTATTAGCAAAAAACAGAAAGGCACTTTTTAACCATACTATTATAGATAGGTTTGATGCCGGTATTGTTTTAAAGGGTTATGAAGTAAAGGCAATAAGGGAAGGCAAGGTTGATTTTGAAGGTTCTTATATAAAAACCGATGCCAGGGAAGTATATGTTATTAACCTAAATATTGGAAGATATTCTAAACAAGACAAAGAATCCGAAAGTTTTAATCCAAAAAGAGATAGGAAGTTACTACTAAATAAAAATGAAATTTCAGAAGTAAGTAGAGAAATTTCTCAAAAAGGAAAAACAGCAGTTCCGTTAGCTTTAGTTTTATCAAATAACAAAATTAAATTAGAGTTTGCTGTTGTAAAAGGTAAAAAAGAATTTGAAAAAAAGCAAACAGCAAAGGAACGACAGATTAGAAAAGATATGAAAATACAGGAGAAAGAGTATAGAAAATCAGATTATTAATTCTATTTTAATGTTGATTTAGCAATGTTTTAAATGTATAATCCCTGTACTTAGATTTATATATCTAAGGTACTTTAAAAAGGGGATGCATTGGATTTGACTAGTGCATATTTTTCACAGTTGCAAGTAGGTTCGCTAAAGCCTTAATTTAGCAAAAATATAAATGCCGATCAAAAAGCATTTAAGCCAGCAATGGCTGCAGTCTTCGCTTAACTAAAGTTAGGCCTTAGACAGACACCGGTAATTTTTCTAGGAAAGTTTCCGTCTTAGTCTAATAAAACCTAGATGAGGTTGTTTGAGATTGGTTATTTCAAGCCGCCGAGGGCAAAAGCTCAAAGAAATAAACCTGCAGAAAGTATTAAAGGTTTTTTCAAACGCCTGCTTTCTTAAGTTAAGTTTTGAATAAACTTGTAGAGATTGTGCGAAAATGTATTAGAACGTGGGTTCAACTCCCGCCATCCCTGCCAGTGCTTTTAAGCTTTAAGCTTATTAATCAGCTCTAGAACATCTTTGTGCAAGTTTTCATTACCAACAATAGTTTCTGACCCAAAATCTGTTAAGTCTGCCATTGACCCAAAAATTATTTGAGTTGCTTTATCGTTTTTATCTGCGCTTTTTGCGATATTTCTAAATATCGTTGAGAGTGTTTTTGCCCCCATTTTTATTGCAATCTTTAAACATACTTTCATAATCTCTTTCCATTTGTCTTTTTCTTCTCCTGTAAGCGTCTCGAGGTCCGGGTGATTGAGTGGTGTAAGGGATTTAAGGATGGAAGATACTTCATCCGGTGGTAGTTTGTCTAACCTTTGATTAAAGCCCTCAGTAAATTCTTTTAGCTGCTCGGAAGTTATGCCTTGGGCCATCTCCAGTTTTCCTATCCGGTCGAGTATTTCTTGCGTTTTGTAATTAAGGTCCTCTCCTACTAAATTTTGGAATTTGTCTTTGGCGTCTTTTACTTTTTCTGTTTGTTGTTCGGGAGTTTCTTCTGTTTCCTGATTTCCTTCTTCAAGCTCTTCCGCATCTGTTTCTTCATCGGATTCAGGTTCTTTTGGTGTTTCTTCATGCCCCTTCGCTTCTTCGGGTATCTCTTTCGGTGTTTCTTCTTGGTTTCCAAGGTCTTCGTTTTCGGTGCCCCCAGTGGTATCCTCTTGCGCTTTCGTATCAGTTTCTTCCGACTCCATTTCTTCCATTGGTTCTTCTTTTGGTACCGGTGTTTCTTCTATTTCGTCAGGAATTTTTGGAGGTTCTTGTAATTTTTCAGTGGGAATTTCTGAGATGGTTTTTATATCCTCAGTAGCTTCTATTCCTGTTGCGGCCATTTTGGAATTTATATTTGCTATTTCTCCTAATTCTTCTAATCCCACTTTGAATTTAGGATTGGACTCAGGTTCATCAAGAATTGTTCTTAGATAGTCATTACCTGCTTCCCCGGGGTTATTGAGTGCATCATTTATCTCTTCATCAATTAACTCTTTGGTATTTTCACTCAACTCCTTAACTTTTTCATCAGAAGGACCCTTTGTTTCAGTAGTCTCTACATCTTTTTCCAGACTACTTTCGTCGCTACCAATTATCTCAGGACCACTAGAGTCCGGAACTTTAGGTGTGTCAGGCATTTCTATTGGTGGTATATCAGTCATATTAATTTTAAAAATAAACCCCCGCTCTTATTTTCTTTAACTTTTCTTCATCTATTCTTTTTCTATACTCAATAATAGCTTCAAACCTTTGTTTTTTTAATTCAGCCATTCTAATTTTAAATTCAAGATACCTTCTATCTATCAACTCGACCTTTTCTCTGTTTGTTAAGGTTTTTTTATTATCATCGGGCATATATTAATTCTACAATATTTTTGTTGTTTTAAGTACAAAAAATATGGTATAAATGTAAAAAAACCTATAGGAAAGGAGGTTATTTTGCCTGTTTACGTGTATAAGCCGGGTAGGAGGAGAAAAAAGAAAAGAAAGAAGCTTCATTCTGGTGTGACCCCAAAGCAATATGCAGACAGATCTCATTCTAGAATCAAGGCTGAGGAGAGATATGGAATAGAGTTAAATAGACCAATGCGTTTGGAAATAAAAAGAGCAATAGAGAACCACCAAGCTACGCGCTCTACTGTTGGTCACTCGACACAGACTAGGGTTGTTTATGAAAACGTTGTGCCAGGACATCCTGAGATTCCTGTTGTTTACAGCCACCGTACTAACAGCCCTGTTACTTTCAAACCAATAAAGTCTTGTAATGAAGAAAAAAAATAATATTTTTAAGCCCCCAAGGTATATTATAAAACCCTTTGGGGGCACTTTTTTCATAGATTCTACTATTAATAGAAATACCCCTCTTTTATTTTTCAGCCCAACAGGTATATTTACTACAGGGCCTAATAGTATGTAAACTATAAGATTTAATATGTTTTAAACCTTTATTTACAACAAATTAACCTATGTGGATAACTTATGGAAAAGATAATTAATTCAATATTTCCTCCAAAATGCGTGTTTTGCGGGGCTGTCGGAGATGTTTTTTGTGAGAACTGTATTTCTACGTGTGATATTTTGAAAGATCAAAGGTGTTTAGTGTGCGACAGGCCCTCCCCGGACGGTAAAACTCATGAGTACCATTTTCCTTTAGATTCAATATCCTTCGAATCAAATAACAGGCTTAGAGAGGATTCAGGAGCTTTTCATCATAATAAAGCTGTTATGAAAGCAAATAAACGATACGCAGATGGAAAATATCCTTCCCAATTAATAAGCCCGTTTATTTATGAAAAAAACGTACGTGATTGCATAAGAAAATCTAAATACTCTTCCCGGCTTTTTTCTTGCTTAAAAAGGTTGTCTTTTGAAGGTGTAAATATTGTTTACGAATGGGGTTATTCTTTTAAAGATTTTGTTGTTCTACCTATTCCTGTTAGTAAGCAAAAAGAAAAGTTAAGGGGATTTAATCAAGCGGATATTATATCCAAGATATTTGCAAGAAGGTTTGATTTGCCCATAGATGATTCTATTCTTAATAGAATAAAGGATAAACATGCTCAGCACAGTCTTTCCAGGGCAGATAGGTATAAAAATATTGAAGGATCTTTTATTTCGAGTGAAAAAGTCAAAGGAAAAAAGGTGGTTCTTGTTGATGACATCTGCACCACGGGAGCTACTTTTTTAGAAGCATCGAAAGTTTTGTTTGAAAAAGGAGCTTTAGATGTGAGATGTTTTTCTTTAAGTAAAAAGCTTTAAAAACTCATTTTGTTGGTATAATATCTGCGTGTTACCTTTGCGTAAACGTGGAGGGTTGGCAGAGTGGTAATGCAGCGGCTTGCTAAGCCGTGACGGTTAATTCCGTCCACAGGTTCGAATCCTGTACCCTCCGCCACCCGGCTTCGTCGCTGACGCTCCTACGCCGTGGTCGGCTTGCTTTTATGTATTACACATATATTCTCAAACAGACCAATAAGAAAAAATATTATGTTGGTTACACCGATAACTTGAAGAGAAGACTTATACAACATAACTGTGGTAGTAACATTTCCACTAGGGGGAGAATGTGGGTCATTTATTGCTATTTTGCTTTTGATAATAGAGCGAGTGCCATAAACTTTGAGAAATATTTAAAAAGTCATTCCGGAAGGCCGTTTTCTAAAAAACACTTTGGGTTTGAATTTAGGGATTCGGCATAGCTCGACGTAGTGAAACGAAGTCGAGCGAAGACGCTCCTGTACCCTCCGCCAGTTGTTAGTTAACCTATTTGCAATATTCATGAAGCACCCTCCCCATTTTACATGCCTTATAGTATAATATGTGCTAATTTACCATACACAAAATCAACAAGTATGAAAGGAATATTTCATGGATTACAAACGTATTGATAGGAAGTCGCTTGATATACTAGAGGCCCTAAGGAAGGCACCCGTGTATCAGAAAAAAGGTACTGTGTTGGCAAGAAAGGCTGTTGTAGGGGAAAAAGTAATCACTGTACTAAGCGGTGGAAGTAAGGAAACTGAAAATATTGCTGGGGAGGACGATTGGGTTGTAACCAATCCTTCTGGGGAAGAATATCTCATATCCGAGAAGAAATTCTTCAGTCGGTATAGTAAGACGGTTATCCCAGGTGTTTTTAAGGCTTGCGGCTATTGCAAGGCTATAAGGAACCCCTTTGGCGTACCGATTGAGATTATGGCTTCTTGGGGTTCTACGCAGACAGGAGAAGCGGATTGTTTTATTGCCGATGTCTGTGATAGTACTGGGACCATGATGGACGTCGAGCCTTATCTAATTGACGGCGAGGTTTTTTTCGGAACATACGAACCCAAGTAAGTAAAACCCCCAATTGGTTAACTACTAAGTTTTCCATGCGGGGGTTTTTATTTTTATAAATCTCTTATAGCTGACCCAGTACCCATAGGATACGTGGACTAGTAATTTCCAATATTGTTCCACGCCCTCCGCCATATCTAGCCTTTTATTTAATGAGAAAATGTCTGTGCTCACTTACCCAATTTTATCTACCATATTCTATTTTATAGATTTACATTCCAATATTGTTGTATAATTTATATATGAAACTACCATCTCTAACAAAATTTCTAGACATCAAAGATCCTCGTGAATCATTAGGTCCCTCAAAAATTGAAGAAATTGACAGGGATAGTCTTGGTCCAAAAGAAGTGTTTATGTCTTGGGAAGAGACTGTATCTCTTGGGGAAAAGACCCCTATAAGTAAAAGATTTTCCAGACCCATCATGATAATAGGGATATTTGTTGGTTTATTGCTTTTAATTATGCAGGAGTTTTTTGTGATTTTGATAATCGGAAGTTTAATTTTCTTTGTTCAGGCAATTATGAAAATGGCTCCCGAAAATATTAAGTACGAGCTTAGTAATCACGGTATTCTGATAAATGACGACCTTTATTATTGGGATAAGTTAAGAAGATTTTTTTATATAACTAGAGAGGGGTCTGAGGTTTTGGCTATAGATACAGTTCTAGGTTTTCCCGGAAGAATATATATTCATTTTAATCCTGAAGATAAAGAGAAAATTAAGGAGGTGATCAATAGATATCTACATTTCTTAGAGGCTGAGCCTCGTACTTTTTTAGATAACACTTATGATAAAGTGGTTCAGAGGTTTAGTTTTCAAGATGATGACATCCCACAGGAGTATCAGAGGCAAGAGCACAGTGAGCCTGAAGAAGTTAATTTAGAAGTGGCGTCTGTTGAAGAAGAATCAGAAACTCCTAAGGAGTAAATTTTCTTTTGAGTTATAATATCCCTAAAGTATTTGTGTTGTAGTGGTATTTATGCACCCGTAGTTCAGTGGATAGAACGCAGCGTTGCGGACGCTGAAGTCGGGGGTTCGAGTCCCTCCGGGTGCACCACCCGCCTTCGCTAAAGCTACGGCGAGGTGGTGACGAGAACAACTGGAGCTAATGCTTTAAAAGAATATAGACATAGAATTAATGAGCTTTTAGCGAATGAGGTATTTGAAAATTAAACAGAGTTAAAGTTTGGGCCGTTAGCTCAGTCGGTAGAGCGTTGCATTCGCATTGCAGAGGTCACCGGTTCGACTCCGGTACGGTCCACCAAAATCTTAGCGAAGGAAGTGAGCGTAATCTTGCAAGTATGTTTTTGTTTTCTACAAGTTTTAGGGAAGTGTTTACTTATTCAGATTTATCATCTCTTAGAATCATGGGTACAAATTTATCCTCAATTGGATTGAAATTCTCGTCCATTGCGTTAAGAATAAAAATATTAGAACCATCTTTGTAATAACCACTACTACCCTTGAATTTAAATGATTCGACTCGTTTTATAAGTGCTTCTCTATTAGTTCCTGTAATGCGTGTGTATCTAACATAAGAACTTGGATTATCATCAGTGCCAGTAAAACGTATCTCATCATCAATTATCTCAACTAATTTATCAGCATCAACTTCTTGATTGTAATAAGCTTCTACCATTATTTCCAACACCGTTTGATGCTTAGCAACATTTTCTGGTGTTGCTCTGTCTAAGTTATTTATCCTGGCATCTAAAAGGCGTGTAGCCCAATCTCTCGCTTCCTTCTCATAATAATCTTTATTATTTCGAAGTTTTGTTTCCACTCTTTTCTGCACAGCTTCTGAAAAAGAAGAAACTTCTGGTTTAGGTATTTCTGAAATAAATACTCCTTATAAATAACTTAATAATACTGAGAAATTATATCAGTGTAAATTATTTGGTGCAATACAGGAGAATTCAACATAGTCAAGAATTCAACATTAGTAGATTTTGGCAAGAGAAGTGGGTATCTGTGGTTTTAAAAATTATATTTTGTATTTTTCAGACAAAAGATAAATATACTTTTCGTCAAGTTCTAGATTTTTCAGCGTACTGTATTTCGGAAACCACCTAAATTTTTTCATATCAATTTTCAAATTTTTACCCACCTCTACACCCTCTTTTAAAAGATGCTCTTTTTGAATATTTTTAGTATGTTCCTCGCATTTTGTACTTATATAACCGTCTTTATTTACAACTCTCCACCAAGGGGTTATTCCTTCCTCACCTTTTATATGTAACGCCCATCCTACTTGAAGCGCTGATCTTGGGCTTCCAACCATTACCGCTACTTGTCCGTAACTTACCACCTTTCCTTTTGGCACTAATTTAACAATATTAATAACGCCATCGGTGAATTTAGACATGTATACTCATTATAAATGTTAAAATAACAGAGTAAATTGGTATTTGGAGGGATACCGAAGCGGTCATAACGGGCTGGTCTCGAAAACCAAGCGTGATGAAAGTCACCCGGGGGTTCGAATCCCCCTCCCTCCGCCAGTTAGAACCACTAGAGCTATTTGTAACCCACCACAAATCTTAAAAAGAACTTCAAAAAGGATTCGAATGCCGCAGGCGCGACGGCGCCGAGGCGGGGTCGACGGTCGAGCCAGCAGGCGAGAATCGGTGACCGAATCCCCCTCCCTCCGCCACCCGGCTTCGTCGCTAGCGCTCCTAAGCCTTGGTTGGCTATCCAGATTAAACGCCGAGAAGTAAGTAAGAAAATGAATCAATAATTTCACACACACCTCTCAAATTGCTTCTAAAATGTTATTATTTAAACATGAAGTTTAGTAAAGATATCCTAAAAATATTTACTCTAGATTGGGTTATAACTACCACCATGTATATATCAGGCTTGTTGATATCAGGTATCAAAGGATCGGAAGCGGTAGACATTGTAAAATATTTTTCAAATTCAGACATCCCTGTATCTCAGAGAAGATGTTTTGATGGCTTTCTTTATTTTTTCATGAGCATGGGTTTTGTTATATTAATTAGTTATCTAATAAATAAAAGTTATTTCAAAGTTTCAAAAAAACATTTCTTTATCTCCCAAGTTCTCTACTTTTTATCAGTCTTGTTGATAATTTTATTTTTAACCTTAATAATTTAATTTGTGAAAATATTTAAAAAAGCCAAGAACAAAAAAGAAGAAAATATTCTATTAGCACTATCGATACTTCTGGTAATTTTATTCGTTCTTATTTTTGCATGTATTGTAATAGAATCTTTAAACACATCTGAAGTTAAAATATTAACAGATAAAAGAAGGTACAAGGAAGGCGACATTATAAAAATTACAGTATTAAATGACTCTGATAAATCAATTACGTATAGTAGTGGGTTTGACGCAGTTTGGGGTATTCAGAGGTTAAAAAAAGGAGAATGGGATGGGTCGGAGGAGATTATTTTTGGAGAAAAAGGTCGTTTTTTCTTAAAAAATAAGTCTGCGGATTCTAATGGCAGGTGTTTTATATCCAACAACTCTGTTGCTCCATTAAATCCCCTAGCACCGAGTGAAATAGGAGAATTTGAATGGGACCAGATGGGGTGTTTAGCTACTTCAAGGGGTCTAGAAACATCTTTAAAAAGAGCAAAAAGGGGCACTTATAGAATTTATTTGGAATACAGTTATGGGAGTGTTGATGAAAATGGAGATAGAGTTTTAATATCAGACACAGCTTACTCAAGACCATTTTCTATTAGGTGATGTTTTACCCTTTTTAAGTACCTTTTAAAAATTTTTAAAATGAAAAAGAGAGCAATTACTGTAAACGATAAAATGCAAAGAAACTACTCATATACTTTAGTTGAGGATATGGGAAAAAATTTCGACCCCGAATTTAAGCCCGAGCTTTCTCCTAAAGAGATGTTGGAGTTGGGTGTTTTCGGTGGAAAGTATATGACTGATTGTAAAAAAGAATTTCTCAAAGATTGGTTTGAAAGAGCTAAGCTTTGTACTGAAAAGCATGACCCCGAGCTTAATTTTTTTAAAATAAACGCTAGCCAGCCCTTAAATGTTTGGAGAAAAAAAGGATGGATTTATCCTGAGGATCCTAGAGGTTGGTTTCAATGGTATTGCCGTTATTACATGGGTCGAAGAATTCCTGATGAAGATAAAAGGCAAATAAAAAGGTGGAAAGCTATGAAAAGACATATTGCTCAGGTCAAAAAAAATTGTGCACAAGGTGATCACGATTGCAGAAGAAGGCAGAGGCAAGCATTGTTGCATTGGGCCTACGATAGCAGAAAGATTTAATAATGATCTATTTTTTAAACCTCATTTCATTAGTTGCAATTCTTTTTATAGTTTCCTCATTAATACATTTTCTTATTACGGGAAATACTCCTCCGCTTATAACACCAAGTTCTACTAGAGAGAAGCTACTGGAAATTATTGATTTAGAAAAGGATAGCGTTTTTTATGACCTTGGTTGCGGTAATGGGGGATTTTTAATTCATTTATCCAAAAGATTCCCGAAAACAAAGTTTGTGGGTATTGAAAACTCGGTCATTTTCTATTTAGTTTCAAAAATTAGAGTTTTTCTTTCAGGTAGAAAAAATATAAAAATAAAATTCGGGAATTTTTTATATACAGACGTTTCAGAAGCCACACATCTGTATATGTGGATTTTTGTTAGAGATATGGATAAATTATTGGAGAAATTTTCAAAAGATCTTAAAAATAGGGCTAAAGTTTATTCTTTGGGGTTTACTTTTACCGATAAGAAACCCAAGGAAATTGTAAAGGTGGGGAATGGGAAAGATTTTGCAAGGATTATTTATGTTTACGAGTTTTAGAATCCTTTATTTTGTGGATTGTGGCTAGTTATTTTGAATTAATCGACTAATTTACAAGTATTTTTTAAGATTTTGATCATTTTCAAATTCTTTTAAAAGCTCGGAAATCTCTCTTACTTTTTCCTTTGGAACCACTAAGGTTACATCTTTAGTGTTTATTATAGCAGTTCCTTTTACACCTAAAGTTACGAGAAGTTTTGATTTTTCTTCATTAATAATTAAAGAGTCTTCTGTTTCTCTACTTATTACATTTCCCATAACGAGATTATCTTTTTCTTTCTTCGCTAACGCTTCTTTTAATGCATATAAGGTACCGGGGTCCGACCAATCAATCTTAGTTTCCATTACTAAGGCCTCTTTTGTACCCACTTGCATACATATAGCATTGTCAAAAGACATCCTCTCCATTTTGGGATACAGTTTTTTTATAGTTTCTTTTTCATTTTTAGTGCCGATTGATTTTTCAATTTTACAAAGTACCTTATACATTTCGGGTTGATACTTTTCATAAAGGTGACATCCAAAATCTACATCCATTACAAAATAACCGGTGTTCCAAACCCACTCTCCTGAAGACACCATCCTTTTACATTTTTCTATTGTGGGCTTATAAACCCAATCTTTATACCCATATACGTCCTTGGAGATTTTTTTACCAAAGCGAATGTACCCCAAGTTATTGTTTGGAAATCTTGGTTTTTTACCTATAAATATAATTTTATCTGTATTTTCTTTTGATGCTACTTCGGCTTTCTTTAATGTTTCTAGAAAAATATCTTCATTTTTTATTAAATGATCAGCCCAAAGAATTGCTATCGGACCCTTATAATTTTGTGCACGAAGTCTTATCAAGTTATACCCAATTGCAGGAGCAACATTTCTTAATGCAGGTTCTCCTACAATATTTTTGGAGGGTATTTTTGGGAGATACTCTTTCGTCAATGGTACATATTTATCCAAGGTTCCTACAATTATATTTTCGTAACCGTATTTTTTAACTCTATTTGCCGCAAGCTCAAGAGTTGATTTACCGTTGAACATTTTTATAAACTGTTTAGGGAAAGATTTTCTGGAGAGAGGCCACATTCTAGTGCCTACCCCTCCTGCAAATATTAGTATTTTCATAATTTATTTTATCATTTTCAATAAATAATCGTGGTAAAATCTATTGTATCCTTGGAGGGATCGCATAGTGGACTAGTGCGCAGTCCTGGAAAGACTGTATAGGTGAAAACCTATCGAGGGTTCGAATCCCTCTCCCTCCGCCAGACTGCGCTAGGCTTCGTCTGGCTTACGCCATCCTTCTTTCCGCTTCGTCTGGCTTACGCCATCCTTCTTTCCGAATTTACCTACTGAAGACTTTATGACGTAGGCATGGCTTTATCGCTTTCGCTCCTACGCCGCGTTCGGCTTTCTTTTTTAATTTTTCTACAAAATTTCAGTTTTAATTTCGTATTTATTTAAAAATATTGATTTTTATCTGCTAATATCACACAATATAAATATATGAAAGATGCCCTTAACATAGAAAGATATGATGATTTAAAACAGCAAGCTGAGAAAGCTAGGGCCTCTGAAGACAAGTCATCTTTGGAAAGTGTGAAAACTACTCTTGAAGATAAAACCAAAATTCCTACGAATAAAGAAATTGTAGAGACTCATGGCGGTCTATGTAAAGAAAGAGTTGACCTAGATTTGGAGATTGCTAAGAGATGCATGGGCAGTGAGTCCGGTAGATTAGTTGATTACCGCCAAGTAGAACCAGGTGATAATAGAATAAGATGGAAAGAAGGGGAATCCGTTGTATTCAAGCCGGTAATGAGAGACGAAAGAAGTCGTTTGGAACGTCTATTTAACAAACCTCCTAGAATGGTTGAGACAGGGGAAGTTACTGCGTACTTTAGACTCCATACTAATGATACTGCTCCCAAAGATACCACTGTTGTTGTTATAACAACTAAAGCTATTGATGGAAAAATAGATCTTAAGGCAATTTCGGATAATAAAATTTCAGCCCTATTAAAGTTAACTAATCAAACAGATATCAATAAAGCTTACAGCGGTGACAGCAACTCTCTAGAATCACAATTTATTCGCGGAATGTCCCAGGAAGAGTATCACAAGAAATTTTCTCAACAACCAAGTCAGGGTCCTAAAGGTAAAAATGTTAAACAATCCTTAAATGATTATTGGAAAAATAGTGACGAGAGATACTCCGGTCCCTCAGGTTTAAAAGCAACAAGTGCCGAGGAATGGAGGAGAATGGAGATGCAAGAGGATATGCTCAATAGACTTGGAGAGAAATATAAAAACCTTCTAGAAGATTCAGTTAAGTGGCATGATGAGATTGTTAAAAAGACTGAAAGTGATTTAAATCAGGCAAAAAAAGAAAACGAAGGAACAAAAGAGGAAGTCAAAAAACTTTCCCCTCCTAGTTCTGATGAAAAGGGAGCTAAGAACACTACCTCGGAAAATCAAGGAAACAAAGAGGAAGAAATGAAAAAGCAAATTGAAGCTCTTGAAATTAGGGCCTTGGAGATGAGGTTGCAAGCTGAACAGTTTGCATTGGATATACAGAAACTAGAGCTTGAAGTTAGAAAGCTTAAATCCTCGGGTAAATATGATGAAGCGAAAAAAATAGAGGAAAAGATAAGGGATATTAAGAAATCACTTAACTATAGTTTCTCAGGGGGAGGAAACGCTAGAGGACGTGCTAGTAGGTAATTAGTTTTATAAGATTTTATATTATGGAAACATACAAAAATGAATTAATAAAAATAATAGAGAAAATAGATGTTGACGTGTCATTCAAAGATTCTATTATTAGTTTTCTTAAAACATATGATGGTAGTGACTCAAAGGAATTTCATGATTTTGGGGAATCAATTGTTAATATACTTTGTACACTTAGAGAGTTAAAAGTAAAATCTGATGGTTACGATGCTCTTAAAAATTTAAGAGATGAGTTCAATTCCTCAATGGAAGATTTGAAACAGGAACACGATATGATTATGTCCGGAGAGCCCTTACCAGAGCCTGTTGTTACTACAAATTCGATTGGGGATGCTGAAGAGGATATTCCTGATCAGATTTAAAAACCGACATTTTAGCGACAAAAAAATTTCATAAATATTTTACGTGGTAGATTAAACAGCCTTCTACTTTTTTCTATTTAGAATAGATTATTGTTACTTACAATATGGATATATCTGATATAAATTAAATTATTAAATTATGTCTCTATTTACAAATAATCAACTAAAGAGGGTGTCAAATATATTTGATAATGCGGGGCAGGTTGTTCTAGGATCAGTTGTAATAGGGCCATTTTTTGATTCTCAGAATTTTAACGATACTAATCTCTTTCTATTAGCAGGTACGTTCTTGACATTCTTTCTATGGTGGGTATCCTTGAGAATAGAAAGGATATCATCACGATGACAAACTCTATATTACTTGTATACCTGATAATTTCGGTTATAGCGGTTGGTGTTGCAGTGATTATCTTTTTGGATAAAAGACCACCTGGGAAAGACCAGTAGCTTTAATTATTTATATTTTTCAACAAATCAGAACTTTTTTTAGAATATACTTCAATTTATAAATAACAGAGGAGCCCCGCCTTAAGGCGGGGCTCCTTGCTTGTCCTTACGACTTAATAAATATGGTTTACTCTACCGGATTTATCGCTTCAGGTTTATCTTCTTTAGACTCAGGTTGAGTCGTAGCTTCCTCTTTAGTAGCTTTTGGTTGAACAGGGGCCTCGGTAGGAGCTATTGTAACTTGTTGTGCTGTCAAAGTCTCTTTTTTAACTCTTTCAATAAGTTTTTTATTATGTCTGTTCATTATAATCTTTAGTATTATTATGAAAAGTATTAACGCACCTGCTACAAGTGATAGAAGTTGCCAGGGAACTACCCAAAAAGTAGTTTGGTTTTCGGCTGTTTCATTTTCCCCATATTTTAAGCTTAGATCCGCTGTAAATTTACCAATCGCAAAATTTTCTCTTTGCATTTTTACAGCGTCAAAAAATCCCACTTTTTGACCTTCTTCAAGAACAGCTGCATTTTCTGAGGCCTCTTGATTTTTGTTTGTTACATTATCTTGATTTATCTCATCCCATGTAGCTTCAAACCTTCTTACGCTACCGGGTAGTACATTACCTTTTGATAGGTTTGCGTCAAGTTTGGCTACATCGTTACCAAACATGCTTTTTATCTCAATAGTACCTAGAGGCATTACCTTTCTTCCCCCGTCATTTGAGAATCTATAATAAAGTGTTACAGGAATATAAGGGAAGAAATCTCCGTTCTTTGTAGAAAACTCTATCACACCAGCACCTAATGGGGTATCACCTGAAATATCTAAAAAGATAAGGGTTCCTGTTTTACTACCTAGTGTAACTTGACCTGCCTCGTCTATACTAGGAGGTGTTGTTCCAAAAAATACTGCTGCAAAATAGCCACCGGCTTCAGCATCCATTGGAATTTGAATTTCGTATGGGAATTTAACTCTTTCTCTCGGTCCAATTACTAGTGTTTCTTCTGATGATATCCATGACGCTAGTCCTACGTCAGTTTCAGGTAGAAAATATGGTGAACCCGTCTCGCCTCTTGCTTCAAAGTTTTGAGCTGTTACATAAAAAGTGATTTCTCTATCTTCTTCGTTGTATATTTCAAGCTCGTGGACAAGTATTTGTCCGGGATCTCCTTCTATCTCAAGACGAGTAGGAACGGTAAGAGCATGTGCTCTTTGGTTTCCTGAAAATATGTAAAAAAGAGAGAATAGAAATGTAGCTACGTATAAGGTTGATTTAGGGCAGTTTTTCATTTTTTTCATAGTCCTTCTTAAAAATTAGCCGTGGCCACATAGGTTAGTGATGTGCTATAGGACCCGGCAGGAGTTACTCCTGAAATATTTGCCAAATAGAAAGCCGATATAGTTTCTGTTTCTGAAGGCCCGTTTTCATAAATGAATGGGGTTTCTGTATCTGCAACAAAATTGTAGTTAAAAGTCGGATCAGCTTGGTCATATGCCGCGATAATATTAGCATCATCACTTGTTGTAAATCCTATTGCGAATTGTTCTGTACCAGGTGCTCCGTCTTCGTCGCCGGTAATCGTTGCCACAGCTATCTCATCTGCAACCTGGTTTGTCAGAGTTGAACCAAGATAGGTTATTTCATAACCCGTACTTCCATTTGTGTAGACAGACATCGTATGAGCAGATACAGAGGGAGGATTGGCTCCGTTAGTTGTCGTAGCAAATCTGGCGTTTGCAGGTGTCAAGTTTCCAAAATTTATAGCGTAGTCACTAATTGAAAATGTGATGGTTTCAGTAACCTCTGCTGTAATTGTAACTCTGTCATTATCTATTATACTCACTGAGATATCCCCTGAATCAAGTGAACCGGCAGTTATCGAGATTGTGAAAGAACCGCTAGAGGAAGGGTTTAGATATTGAGAGTTAGCGGTACCGCCTGTTGCATTTTGCCCTATCTTTATACAGACTTGAGCTTCCGCACTTACTAAAGCAGAAGCACCTCCCGATGTTAAGGTAAGGACTCGACTCTCTGTGCCGCTAAAGGTCGCTTCCCATTGACTTTCCGTTGGTCCGGAAGCAACTAAAGTTTGGGGGTTTAAACTGCACGTACCGGCAGTAGAGGAATCTATAAACATATCAATGTCGCTAAAATCCAACGTTCCGTTTGGGTGCGTAGTTCCATCAAAGTCGCTTGGAAAAGTAATAACTATTGTCTCTCCTGAAGCTACTCCCGAAGGTGTAGTGAACTGTATAGTGTGGTCAGAATAAACATCTTCGGCACTTGAGTTTCCAAGTCTGCTCATAGTGTCGGACTTGTCAAGTAAAGGCTCCGCCAAAGCTTTGTTAAAACCGGCAGAAAATAAAATTACGAAGGCAGTTATGGTGATTATTTTTATTGTATTTTTCATAAGTATTTTCATTTCAAATAATAATGCAACAATATATTACCATATTGTCAAGCTAGAAGTTGCTAACAATGATAAAAGTTAGGTCAGTAGTGTATTGGCTACCCTTCGTGAGAGCAGATATATTTCCAACATAAAATAGAGAATAAGTTGTAGCTATATCATCTCCGTCTGGGTCGGTAGCTAACCCTTTAGGTGTGTAAGTATCAGCCGAATAGGCATAGTAAATACCATGATTATAAGGTTCTAAAACTGATCCGTTACCTCCCGAAGCTGTGGCTCTTAACCCGAACTGCTCAGTTCCGGGTACAGGTGGTCCTCCGGGATCTCCCATCGCTTCTATAGTAACTTCGGAATCCTCCGTACTTGTGAGGGTAGAACCTTGAACATATAGTGTGTACCCGCTTGTCCCATTAGTTGATGCATAAAGGGAATGTGCAGAAGTTTCTTCAGTAGAACCTGAACCATCTACCGTAGCGTATCTTGAATTTAAATTACTTAATGTACCAAAACCAACATTATAGTCCGATATGTTAAAAGTAATCGTTCCTGTGACTAGTGCCGTAGCACATATTTTTGTCGAATAAGCGTCTGCATCTCCTACGTGAGCATTGGTAACGGATGACATGGAACCCAGTACAGTGTCGTACCCGTCGCAGTTGTCTTCCTGATATCCTACGTCCAGTATTCCGTTACTTGGAACCTGAATACATGTTTCTTCAGGATAGTTATTTTGGTCGCTTTGTTCTACATGAGCATTGGTTACCGAAGAAAGTTTAAGCACTGATTCATAGTTTCCTTCACATGAGTTGGAGAGTCCTAAGACTCCATAGCAACAAACCAATTGGGAGTAGTTTGACTGTACAGGGAGTTCTGCATGCGCGTTGGTTGTATCCGACATTCTATAGACGACTATTCCATAATGGCAAGACGTATCAACTTTGCAAAAAAGTGTTCCGGAAACTCTTTGTTTATAA
>JAHYJU010000055.1 GCA_019428825.1 Patescibacteria group bacterium
AAATGCTTTTATAGAAACGGTAAAAAAATCCTCAAAAAAAAAGATGGAAGTTTTTCTATTAAAAGCGGAATTGAGAAGGTAAACTCACTCGTAACACCCGTTGAGAATTTTTCAATTGCTAGTGCTATTGATTCAAAAAACAAAAAGACGTCTAAAAATTCTATCCGTTCCAAGATAATAAATAAAATCCATTTAAAAGATATGAGGGCTAAAGTAACTTATCTTTGGGCATCTTTATCGGTTGTTACAATTTTTACCTTTCTAGTATCTTTAATGCTTACACCCCAAAAAGCTAAACCACAGGATACTAAAAGATACGCGATGTATGCCTCAAGACCATTGACTTTGCATGCTTCAACTATATCAATATATTCAAAGGATTCACGAGCTCAAAAAATAAACGAAGTGTATAAAAAATATAATTGCCCGTTAGAAGGATTGGGAGACGTTATGGTTTTTGAGGCAGATAAAAACGATATTCCCTGGTGGTTGTTAACTGCTGTGTCATTTCAAGAGTCCGGTTGTGGAAAAAGAAGCCCTAAAGTTGCAGGGGCTGAATCTTATAATGCATGGGGCTGGGGTGTTTATGGGGGAAAAGTCTTTACATTTGATAATTGGGTTAGAGGAATTGAAACAATCTCTAAGTATTTTTCAGATAAATTTTATTCAAAAGGAATTGATGATACGTGTGTAATCATGAAAACATACACCCCTCCTTCGGATGGGTCTTGGTGCAACGGCGTAAATCATTTTTCTGAAATGATACAAAACTACGAAACTCCTGAAATTTAATCATAACTTCATTTTTCTATACTATAATCTTCAAAGTAGCAATTAATATTATCCTATAGCGTTTGCATAAAACCCAAAAGTATGCTACAATTTTCCGCTGTATGAGTAAAAAAAGAACAATAATTCAGTTGAATACGTTACCGTTTTTAGCGGTATTTGCAGTTTCTTCGGCCTTAACTAGAATTCCTGCAAAACAACCCGCAGAACTTACTGTTGCCTTTATTGGTAGAGAATTTGAGAACGGTAGAGAAGAGAAAATAATTGCTTTAAGAACATTTTTGGAAGATCAAAAATCACCGTTATTGGAAAATGCGGAAACATTTGTGGATGTTGCTGAAAAGTATGGGATGGATTACAGGCTATTACCTGCAATTGCTTGTATGGAATCTTCCTGCGGTAAAAGATTAATACCCGGGTCTTACAACCCTTTTGGTTGGGGAATATATGGAAATAATGCAATTCATTTTAAATCTTATGATGAAGCTATTGAGGTAGTGGGGAAGGGAATTAGTGAAAAGTATTTTTCAAGAGGGTTAGATACCCCTGAAAAGATGGCTCCCGTGTATACTCCTCCTAACTCAGTTAAGTGGAAAAATGGGGTTAATTTCTTTATTAGTAAAATTGAGAATCCTAAAGTGACTGACAATACAACTCTATTTTCTAGCTAATTAATATTCATTTAAAGCGTTATCTTTTTAATTTTTATCTCTAATGTATAATCAATCTTTATGGTTAATAACAAGAATCTCTACGATAAAATATGGAAAAAAACCAAGGTCAGAAAAAGTTCTGATTATCCTGAATGGGTGTTGTTGGAAGAATGGGTAAATGGGAAAGATAATATGTTAGAAATAGGCCCGGGCACAAGACCTAGACTACCGATAGAAAAAGGTACTTTTATAGACGTTAGTGAAACAGCGATGGGTAAATTGAATAAAATCAGAGAGGGTTGTGCCATAGTGAGTGATTTAGAACCGTTACCTTTTGTGGAAGGATCTTATGAGCTTATTTGTGCGTTTGATGTAATAGAGCATGTAGAAAATGATCAAACGTTAATAGAAGAAATAAGTAGAGTACTATCAAAGGAAGGTTTGTTTGTATTTTCAGTTCCTATGCATCAAAAATATTTTGATAGGTTTGATAAGCATTGCGGACATTTTAGAAGATACGAGCCAAGTGAAATTGAAGAAAAATTGAAAAAAGCTAATTTGAAGATAGTTGGGGTTAGTCGACATGGACTAAGACCTAAGAATAGATTGCTAAATTACGTTGGGTATCTTTCTATAAGATTAAACCCTAAAGTATCTGCTCAACTTAGTGAAATTTTTTACGGATATTCCCTCAAAAGAGCAAAGAAAAATACCCGTTTGGAATCGGATAATTTAAAAGGTTATTTGAATGATTTTTATGCTGCTTTGATTGTGGCTAAAAAAGCTACTGTATAGGGTTAGTAGGTATTCTTAACTTTATTTTTATTTTCGATATTTTAAATTTTTTCTTTTTGCTATAATCAAATTAGTTTTGTGAAATAGAAAAAGAATTCATGGGCGAGTGGCCTATGCTTGTGTAAGCAAGCATTCTAACGCAGTTAGAGAATTGGCATACCTGTCTGCGCAGGCAGGCGCGCACGGCTTTAGATTCTTTAAGAGCGTAAGACGTGCGGAGTAATAAAGTTCATTTAAAATATAATAACTAGAATTTTATGGGCGAGTGGCGGAATTGGCATACGCGCACGGCTTTAGATCTTTGGAGCGTAAGACGTGCGGAGTACTAAAGTTCATTTAAAATATAATAACTAGAATTTTATGGGCGAGTGGCGGAATTGGCATACGCGCACGGCTTAGAACCGTGTCCGAAAGGGTGGAGGTTCGAGTCCTCTCTCGCCCACCACATTTTTTTGTTGTTATAGCAGTATTTATATACAAATTCATAATA
>JAHYJU010000056.1 GCA_019428825.1 Patescibacteria group bacterium
CTAATGTAATCTCAAATGAAAATTTCGGTACACTGGTGACTGAATCAGGGCTTGGTTACACGTGGAATATAAACAGTCAGTCAAATAAGCTAACACCTTGGTCAAATGACTTTGTCAGTGATGTGCAAGGTGAAATTATATATATTAAAGATACATCTTCGGACAAAATTCTTACTGCTACCCCACTACCTAACAAAAACAGTGACTTTAGAGTCACACACTCCCCGGGCTACTCAGAATATGTCGGAAGAAGCGATAATATTGAACATAAGCTTAGAGTTTTTGTAGATAATCATGACCCTGTAAAGATTTTAAAACTTACAATTAAAAACGACAGTAATGTCAAAAAAACTATAGAAACATCCTATTATGTAGAATTTGTTCTTGGAGAACACAGATTTACAGAACATGAAAACCTAATTGTAGATTTTGACCCTGTTAGAAGGAGTATTCAAGCTAGAAATCCTTATAATCTGGGTTTTACTAATCAGGTAGCTTTTATGGCTACGAACAGACCTGTTATTTCTGCCACATCGGATAGAAAAAAGTTTTTTGGTGTAGGAAGTTCTAAAAAAAGGCCGTTGTGGGTAGTTAACGATATAAAAGGCATATCAGGTTTTAAATCTGTCTCTGATAAGTGCGGTGTTATAACAACAGAGGTAGAGGTTCCTAAAAATTCCCAGGTTAGTATAGTTTACATTTTAGGTCAGCACGACTCACCCGAAGAAATTAATAATTTAATTGATAAGTACACTAACCTGGATAATGTAGAGGTGATTTTTGGAAATACGGTGAAAAGGTGGGAAGAGTTAAACGCAACTATTAACGTTAAAACTCCAGATGAAAAACTAAACTACCTAATCAATAACTGGATGTTATATCAAGTGCTGTCGTGCAGAGTTCAGGGAAGGACAGCTTTTTACCAAGCAGCGGGAGCATTTGGATTTAGAGACCAGCTTCAGGACGTTATGGCGCTGATATACTCAGAGCCAAAAAGAGTTAGAGACCATTTGCTACTATGCTGTGCTCACCAGTTTAAAGAAGGAGACGTACAACATTGGTGGCACTATCCTTCGGGTGCGGGAGTTAGAACAAAAATTAGTGACGATTTACTTTGGTTACCGTACGTTTTGAGTTATTACATAGAAAAAACAGGAGATTATGAAATTCTTAATATAGAAGTTCCTTATTTAGAGATGCAACAGCTCGAACCTCATGAAGAAAGTGTTTATGCAGTACCTAATGTATCCGAAGAGAGAGGGAATGTTTTAGATCACTGTTTAAGGTCTATTAACAGATCCTTAAGATTTGGTGCACATGGGCTACCCCTAATTGGCTCAGGAGACTGGAATGATGGATTAAGTAGTGTGGGTGATGAAGGTAAAGGTGAAAGTATTTGGCTCGGGTGGTTTTTAATAACTGTTATTAATAAATTCATAAAAGTGTTAGAAAAAACAGATAAAAGAGATGAGATTGGGAGATATAACTCAATTGTTGAAGATTTAAAAGGAAGTATCGATATAAACGGTTGGGATGGTGAGTGGTACAGAAGAGCCTACTATGACGATGGTACTCCCTTAGGATCATCAGTCAATAATGAATGTACTATAGATTCTATATCTCAGTCATGGGGTGTGATATCGGGGGCGGCGTCCCCTGAAAAAATAGAAAAAGCTATGGCTAGTCACGAAAAGTACCTTGAGGATAAGGAAAACAATATTATTAAACTACTGATGCCGCCTTTTAAAGATTCCACACCATTCCCCGGATACATTCAAGGCTACCCGGAGGGAATAAGAGAAAACGGAGGTCAGTATACCCACGGAGCCGTCTGGTCTATGAAGGCTTATGCGATGATGCAAAACGGTGATAAAGCTTATGAACTATTCAATACCTTAAATCCTATAAACCGCTCATTGGATGAGGATAATATTAAAATATATAAATCTGAACCCTACGTAATGGCCGGAGACATATATTCGAACCCACAACATATGGCTAGAGGGGGTTGGAGTTGGTATACGGGATCTGCCGGTTGGTTGTACAGAGTTTGTATAGAGGATATGCTTGGGTTTAAGAAATTTGCAGACCATTTTACATTGGAACCAGTTATTCCTAAGGCATGGAAATTTTTTGAAATGAAATATGTATATAAAGAAACCGTCTATAATATTGAGGTAGAAAGAGGAACTGATAAAGGTTTGTACTTGAATGGTAATAAATTGGATGAAAGTAAAATTCCCTTAAAGGAAAATGCTGGGGTGATTGAAGTTCGTTTAGTTATTTAAAGGTAATTATGAAAAAACAAATTTTAGATTCGGTTTTTAGAGCGTACGATATCAGAGGAAGATACCCTTCCGAGCTTAATACAGAGTTTTATAAAAACTTAGGTAAAGCTTACGTAACCTATTTTAAGCCTAAAAGAGTTGCTGTCGGTCACGATATAAGACCCGAAAGTGTAGACATGCAAAGAGCTTTAATGAGAGGGATAAGAGAGATGGGATGTGGTGTTGTAGATATTGGAGAGGTTCCTACCGAGGCCCTTTATTTTGCTACCGGCGAATATCCTGAAAAATATGATGGTGGTTTAGTAGTTACTGCTTCTCATAATGGTGCGGGGTGGAATGGGTGTAAGATGGTTACTAAAAATGCTAAGCCAATAAGTGGTG
>JAHYJU010000011.1 GCA_019428825.1 Patescibacteria group bacterium
TCTTCATTTCAAACATCGGTTATAGCTAAGGGGGGATTAGGAGGAACATACGTTGGAAGCGGAGGTACGGGAGGGTCAGGGGGAACAGGAACAACAGGTTACTCCGGAGGTAGTGGTGCGACTGGGCTACCCCAAGCCGGTGGAGGTGGGGGTGAAGCAGCTGGAAGTAATGCTAACGGTACAGATGGCTCGGGGACAACAGGAGGTACGGGGACAGACGGCGGTGATGGTGGTAACGGTGGTGAGAGAGATATAGATGGTGTCGAAGGAGGAAATCCCGGTGGAGGGGGTGGGGGTGGGGGTAGGTCTTTTTCAAGAAATACATTAGGGGGAGATGGTAACAGAGGAGTAGTAATACTTGAGTACTCAGCCAGAGAAGCAATTTTTACTAGAATTGGAACCTTTAGTGCGGGAACAAGCACGGTAATATTTTCCCAAACAAGGGATGATACTACTCTTAATTCAGGAACAATTACCTTTTATAACTTGGAAATAGACATGTCAGGATACACAGGCACTTTGGGAAATGGGGTGACAGTAGGAAATAATCTTGAAATAACAGCAGGCACTTTAGATGACGGCGGCAATCAAATAACCGGTAATTCCACGGGGACTTTAACTGCAAGCTCGGTGGCTATTTTAAGTCTTGGAAGCACCGTTACAGCAACTTCCTTCCCTACCCTTTTTACAAATGTGAACATTAATTTAAATATTGATAGCACAGTAATCTACAATGCAGGGGTGTCTCAATACATCTCAGGAACTCCGACATACGGAAATATAATAATTTATTCGGATGGGGTAATTTCCGATTCGACAGTTAATGTACACGGTGATTGGACATGTTACGGAGACATTACACCCGGAACAAGTACGGTTTATTTAAATGGTTCGGGAAATCAAACTTATACAGGGAGCAGTAATTTTTATAACTTTGATATAACAACTTCAACAGCAAAAACTGTTACTTTTACGCAAGATGCAATTGTATATATTCTTAGCGGAGGTAATGTAAACTTCGAAGGGGCTTCGGGGAACATACTCACTCTTACTTCCAGCTCCACTGCCCCATGGTATTTGAGAGTAGATCCAAGTGCCTCCTACTCAGTAAGCTATGTAAATGTTTCGGAAAGCAATGCAGGTGGTTATCAAACTATATATGCCAACGACGGGACAGTTGTTAACGGGGGTTTGAATGTTAATTGGGTATTCGCTACTCCGTCTGCAGAACTTCTCACTAACTTTGAGAGAGTGAATTTAAGCGGGGTTGATGTGAACAAGTGAGGGCTCAGCCCTAGGCTGAGCCCTAGGCTGAGCCCTAGGCTCAGCCCTCAAATCAGACCTTAGTTTATTGTTGATTACATAGGGTGCTGGGCTCAGCCCGGAAAACGGAAAACCGGAAAAAGTTGATCTCCTTGACACTTCCCCTAAATTCTGTAAACTAATCTCCGTACCAAAGACAGCAAGGACCGCGCAATAGTGAATCTCGCCGAAGCTTTAGCGTAGGCGGATAAACGAAGCCGGGTTAAATATCTTGCCGAGGTGAAAACTTATCATTTAAGTATAAACTCACATCTTTGGTGAGTTTTTTGTTTTTAATAAAGGAAAAAAATGCCAAAAGATAAAAATATAAAAATAGTAGAAGAAATAAAAGAAAATATGGAAAAAGCCAAATCGGTGATCTTTGTTGATTATCTTGGTCTTAGTGCAGAAGAAGTAAATGAATTTAGACAAAAAATGAAAGAAGATGATGCTTCAGTTGTGGTAGCTAAAAACACCCTAATTAAAAAAGCATCTGAGGGTAAAGAAGGCGTAAAAAATCTGGAAAAAGACTTAGAAGGTCCTACCATGGCGATATTTTCATTTTCTGACCCAATTTCACCAATAAAAACTGTATTCGAATTTGCAAAAAAATATGAATTGCCTAAGACAAAGTCAGCTTTGATAGAAGGTTCTTATAAAAACGCAATAGAAGTTGAGGAGCTTAAAGATATTCCTTCAAAAGAAGAATTACTTGGAAGATTCGTAGGAAGTTTAGGATCCCCTGTTTCCAAATTTGTATTTGCCTTGGGCGGAATACAAAATAAGTTTGTATATGCCGTAAACGCAATTGCACAGAAAAAAGCAGAGGGTTCAAGTCAATCGGAAGGGGGTGCTAACTAATGCCAGAAGAGAAAAAAGAAGAAAATACCGAAGAAAAAACTTCGGATACAAAGTTAAGTAAAGATGCTGAAAAAATAATGGAAATGGTCGAAAAAATGACAGTTTTAGAACTTAACGATCTTGTAAAAGCTCTGGAAGAGAAGTTCGGGGTTAGCGCTTCCGCACCTATGATGGTTGCAGGAGTAGCCGGAAATGGAAACGGCGGAGCAGCCGCAGAACCTGAAGAAGAAAAGACAGAGTTTGACGTAATATTAGCAGATGGTGGTTCAAACAAAATAGCCGTTATTAAAGCAGTAAGAGAGATAAACTCAACTTTAGGGTTGGTAGAAGCCAAAACTTTAGTCGAATCCGCACCTAAGCCGGTTCTGGAAGGTGCTAAAAAAGAGGATGCAGAAGAAGCTAAAAAGAAGCTTGAGGAAGCAGGAGCCAAGGTTGAGATGAAGTAATGACATTATTAGCTATTTTGACATACTTCATTTGAAGCTCGAAATATAAATAATCATGAGGCCCCGCCTTAAGGCGGGGCCTCTTCTATTATGGTTATAAGAACGCTAACAACACTACCCAAATCTATAAATTTTTGTAAGCAACCTCTCTGATTAGATTTCAAAACATCCTGTTTATCCTCATATAATAGCGTTACCTTAAATATAATTGAATATTAAATGTCTTGCTGAATATTTTATGGGTGACACAAACAAATTGGGGTACTTAACACTGGGGAATATTATCATACTAAGACATCGCATAAACGAAGATTATCAGACCGGATCATCAAATGATAGACGTAGAATAAAGCTACTAATACAACAAAAAGAGTCTTTAAAACGTATAAATTAGCGAAAATAAATCAAAACTCAATATCTCTGAATTTGGGTACATTAATTACTCCTTAAGGTCATCAAATCCCATCTGGAGACATTGCTAATTATGAATATAGACTAGTTGTGAGATAATAAAAGGTCTTAAATTGTTGTCTTAATAACAAATAATGATAATAGGTATTCTGGATTCAGAAATACTACAGTAAGAAATAGCTAACACATTTAGAAAGATTAAAATTAAAAATACAAACTAAGACTTAGATATTAAATCTAGATTTTAATGTATTTCTGGTAACTGAAACGAGATTGATAATATGATTTTTAACTTCGTCACTGTCAATCTTTTGGCATTTTTCATCAATGTCAGTAGTTATGGCATTTAATTTATCATTAAATATGGCTGCTATGCTATTGTGTTCATGATACTCTTCATTAGTTAAGTAGTGTTTTACGGGTAACATCTTGCTCAATTGACTATATATATATGTATATATGTGATATTGAGTTATAATATTATTATCACCATTATCATGCCGCCATAACTTAAAGGGAGATATAGAATCTATGTTCTTAATATTACTAATTGCTTTGGCCAGGTTTTCTATAGAAATTACTATAGCTTCTTGGAGATTTGACATGTCATTTACTTTGCGCCATACTTTTTCGTTCTCCAAAAATACAGTTGTCTCCTCCTGACCTACCCTAGATATTTTTTTATCTTTTTTTATTATCTCAGATACAGTTTTTATTCTTACACCTAAGTCTGCTAGACGCTCTAATGTCCAGATAAAAACGTTAAATAATTCTTTGTAGTCTAGGTGTTCTTTTGTTTTTAAAACATCAATGCTACCAATATTAAGTATCAAGTAGTTCGAATTAGAATCTTTAGCTTCTTTATAAATTTTGTCTATACATGAATAAGTAGAGTTTTTTTTCATTTCGTAGTCTTTTTCTGCTGAATTATTTCCCAACTCAATTAATAATTCATTTATATCGTCAATATATTGAGAAATTATAAAATCACTATTTTCAATTTTTTTCACAGACCTATCTACAAGCTTGTTTCCTTTAAATGCCGACCATCTATAACCAAGACCTTCCAGAATATCAATTAATCCTTTATTGGACTGACCATAAGAAGGCAAAAATCCTATGATATCCTTTGTCATTATCGAAGGCTCGCCTTCAAAACCCTGTTTAGATCCAAGATAATAACCAACTCCGTACTCATTTAGAATAATTTGAGATTCAATCAAATCCTGAGGAAAATTACTAAAATCTCCCCCATAGGGAAAGGAGCCTAATATCTCCACCCTATCATTCTGATATAAATCCTTTATATCGGATATCACTGACTCAAAATTTAACCTGTCCAGCATTTCTAGGGTACTAAGAGGAATATTAATTGAAAAAGAAATATCTTTGTTGGATTTAATGGTCTTTAATAACGGGATGTAGAAATCGGAAACTACCTTCCTTATGGAAGAGTCTTCCTGAAAATGTGGTTGATACAAATCTATTATTATCCCCGCTTCTTTCACAGTGGTTATTATCTATTAAAAAAAATGGTTTCGCAAGGATTACATAGTAATTTCTTTGCACAAATATAAATGGGTTAATAAAAGAGATGAAAATAAGGAAAAATTGAAATCTAATAAACGTGGTTATCCTCAAACAAGTATTCAAAAAAATCGAAATAGAATAAAAAGAACCCTAACCGAAGAAGACGATTTATTATACTCCTGCCCACAGTATAACAAACCTTGATGTCCTCCCCGGATAGGGTTCCTCTAATATGCAGGGATTATATCAAAATACTATAGACCTGTCAATCGGTATACATCCCAACGAATTTATTTGCAATTATATGATATTTATATCGTAACTCGATTGGGAATTAATGTTTTATAACCCTATTCCAAATAACATTCCGAGGGAATGGGGACCTTACGGTCAAAAATTTGGGGCTCTCTATTCTAAGTCGGTTTCAGACTCTTAATACTGTGATGAATCCCGCAGTCTTACTTCAGAAAATAAATAGTTCGGAAAGAAACAAAGATATAAAAAATATCGGGATGGGTAAGGGTATATTAAAAGTACATGAATATGTCAGAAGTGATTAAGATATGGAAGAGAAGAAGAAAAGAGAGGGCCCCGCCTCCCGCCTTCGCTAAAGCTACGGCGAGGTCTCTGCGGGGCCCCACAATATTCAAAACCCAAACTTACTTATCTCTATACAAGGATACTTTCAGCTTCCTTCATAAGATCAGCTTTCAGCTCACTGATATCTTCAACAAGTTTTTTCTTACTAACAACTTTCAGCCCATGCATTTCATCAGCGGTGTTATAAACTGAGTCATCATCTGATGTTAATACACATAGTTGAGCATTAGCTTCATCGGATGGAGTAAGAGCCAATATTCTTTCGAAGAAATCTTTATCCTTTGGTCTTATGTAAACATGCAATACTGAAAAAGGGCTAATTGGTTTGTACAAAGAAAGTCCTGCATTTAAGGTGAATGCATAATCCAGCCCTGAATTCCTTGAAGTTTTATCAATATTTTGTGCAACATCTTTTAAGCCACCGAGCCTGCTTCTGTAGTACATCATTTGACTTTTGGGTGCCACCTCTTCTACAGGGGCCTGCTCAACTGTACCTAAACCTGACACTTCTTCTGTTGTCTCTTCGAATTTTTTTGCAGCTTCTCTAAATTTAGCTAACCAATCAACGTGCTCTTCTTCTACTTGAGGTTCAACTTTTTGGGTTTCTACCTGCATAGTTGGTTGAGGTACGACTGGTTCTTGGACCGGTGTGGGAACTTCCTGAGCTTTTGGTTCTTCAACCGAAACTTGTGGGGCTACGGGAGTTTGCTCTTGTTGAGAGGGAGTAGGAGGTGTAGGTACTGATATTGGCTGTTCAACTACCACATCACCCTCTGGAGCACCACCGGGATATAGAAAATCAACTATATTTTGACGTGTAAACCTATGTCTTCCTGTAGCAGTTTTTACCTCAGCAGTTAATTTACCTTCCTCGAGATATCTATAAACAGATCTAAGACTCACTCCCAAAATTTCTGCGACTTCGGTGGAACTATAAAGTTTATTTTCTATTTTTATCATACATAAATGAAAACACCGAAAGCATGTTATGTCAATGAATGACCGTTATACTAACGCACGTCGTAATATTTATGTATGCTCATTAGGTATTACTTTATATCTCTCTTTAATGAACTTATATATACTTTCATAGGAAATATTGGAAATGCTTTTAGTATGCGTTTTAGTCTCCATGGCTGTGTCATTAATCTATATAACCAATCTAAGTTATTTTTAATGTATATAGAAGGAGTAAGTGTGTAATTTCCAACTATATAATTGAAAGTACCACCACATCCAATAGATACCTTTGCAGATATTTTATCCTTATTTCTCATTATCCATTTTTCCTGATGAATGTGATTATATGCTACGAAAAGAAAATCTATTTTATCTATACCCTTTTCTTCCATACATTTATTAATGTACTCTACTGTTTTATTGTCATCAATCTTACCTCTGTTAAATTTCGATGTTGACCCAATAATATTTACGCCCGGGTATAATTTCCTAATCCTATTTGCCGCCTCGGTTGACATATCCATATCACTTGTTTGAGATTGTTTGCTAACACTCTTTTTTTGCCTTCCCCCGAGGAAAAAAATACTGTAGTTTTTTTTAGAAGATTCTTCACATATTTTATATGTAAGATCTACTCCCGTAATTCGCTCTTCAGTTATATTTTTTTTAGTAAGAAAGGTACTGATACCCAACCAAGCCCCACACATAAAAGCTCTAAAAGGCAGAAAGAAGTTCTTTTTATATTTCTCTACCCTATCTAAATATTTCTTTGCGTATAACACTCCTACACCATCGGGTGTGGATAACGAGGATTGATTTATAATCTCCTTAAATTCATCATCGCTTTGAGCATCTACAATAAATTCAGGATTAGTGGTGCATACAATGTGATTTTTTTCATCTTTTAATAACTTGTTTTCAATAATATCTAAAACTCCCCCCATATTAAGGCCAAAATCTACTCTCACGTCCATTATTTTTTTAGAAATCATTATTCTATTATACCTTAAGGAAACTTCTAGCATTCTCGTAGGTAAAAAGACACGCATTCTCTTATATGGTAGAATCAGCATTGAAATGAACTCAAAAAAACTTCCAAAAAAACCAGGGTTTAAAAAACTTGGCTATATGGAAACTCTTTTAACCCTGATAATACTAGGGGGTATAACTACTATTCTATACCTTTATACTTCAGGATATAGACTGAATAAAGATGAAAATGGGATTTTAGATGTCGAAAAAACCGGAATGATTGGGGTAAAGTCTGTGCCGGATAGGGCAAGCGTGTATCTAGATGGAAAACTGGTAACAGCAACTGATGATACTATATCTGGTGTCACTCCCGGTAAACACACAATTAAAATAGTTAAAAAAGGATTCTTAGAGTGGACTAAAGAAATTGAGGTTTTTGAACAGTTGGTAACGGATATTACAGCCATACTTATTTCCCAGAGTACGCGACTGGATCCCCTAACTATCACAGGTGCCAGATATCCAAGCATATCCCCATCTCTTTCGAAATTAGCATATTTTTCTTTTGATGAGGAAAAACCCGGAGTTTGGGTAATACCCCTAACAGGCATAAATCTAGGGCTTTTAAGATTAAACCCTTCAATAGCGATACAAGACACCAGATATACAAATTACTCAGACGGGGAAGAAATAATTTGGTCGCCGGATGAAAAAAACCTACTCGTTAGATCCTCAAATGAAACTTACTACCTAATAAACCTTGACAACAACTCAGCTCAAACAACGTTAAAATGGGAGGAGATATTAACAGAGTGGGAGGAGGATATTAGAAAAAAGCGTGAGGATTTTATAAGTAATTCTGTCTTTATCGTTCCCGAAGAAATTATAAACATCGGACTCTCTGAAGAAGCACTGTGGGCTCCCGATGAAAAGAAGTTTCTATTTAAAAAGCAAAATGGTAATCAAATAGAGTATTGGGTATACAACTTCGAAGTACCTATTCCGGTAGGTGAAAAAACTGAATCTCTGGTATTTACTACCGATGCAAATTCACCGCAACCAAAAATCACGTGGTATACCGACAGTTTTCATTTGATATTAGTTGAGGGAGACATTGAAAATGAAAAGAGGGGAACAATAAGTATGATAAGAATAGACGGTAGTAATAAAACGGAAGTATATAACAATACTCTTTATTCAGATCTAGCGTTCAGTGCTCCCGGAGGGGATAAAATTATAATTGTGACGTCTTTCAAGTCTGAAGGACAGACAGATCTATATACAGTAAGTATTAGATAAATGGATAGGTAAATTATTCAAAACTACTCAGATGATTCTTTTTCCAAGAGTTTAGCTGTTACTACTAACCTGTTGATAGTAGTGCCCGGAGGATCGCAAGTTTGAAGTGTCAAAATCGGCTCTATGACAGGTCTGGTAATAGAGTTTGTATTCCATCCTTTAACAATTTCTTTATTAACGACTTCATAAATGTACCTATCACCCCGGTAGAAAATATTTACCCTATCTTTAATATCTAGTTTACGCAGTAAATTGAAAACAGTAGCATATTTACCAAGTTCCCAAAAGTTTAAAGAAGCATGTGCAAAGAGATAGACGTTCCCGGAAGAAGTAGATGGGTAATCAGAAGATATCGCATGGGCAATACCTGTTTTCAAGGCCTCTTTGTATGCCTTCTCATCAACTATAGATACGTCCGGAACTATAGGAGCGTTAACACCGATCTTTTCAATTACAACAGAAAAATTCTTATTTACAGGCTCCATTCTAATAGGAGTGCTGGTCAAAAATCTTGCAAAAACACTATCCTCTCCCCCGCCGGCACCATCCGCATCCAAAATATATTGCTGATTTTTTGCCTGTTTTAATAGGTACCAAACTTCTTGTACTAGAAGAGGCCCAAAAGAAAGAATCAAAAAAAGTACTCCTGTAAATATTAGAAAATTGGGAAAGTTAATAATTTTTTTCAGTTTGGTTAAACTCACTTTTTAATTATACATTCTTATGAAATATATTTTATACGGATACTTAAAAACAATAGAATTAGGATTCGAAAAAAGTGTTGACAAGTTTTGGATTTCTGATAAATTATCCGATACCAACGTTAATGAAATTAATTTATTAACGACTTAACGTTGGTACTAAGAAGTCAGCGATTTATCGCTGACTTCTTTGTTTTTTATAAAGTTAATAAAATCTAAATCTCCCCTCGTTCTCTCCTTAATCGCTTCATTTCTTCTAAAATTTGAAGGCCTGGTATAACATCTTCCACGGGCATTTATAATCCTTTACTCAAAATTGATTGTTATGTAAACAAAATGATCGGCTGTAAAGAACTTCCCATCTTTTTAATTAAACCTAATTATCTAGATTAAATCATGTTTAACTAATGCTGGAATTAAGAATTTGTATATACTCTTTGCCACCTTGGGTTCATTCTTTTTGTAGTTCTGACTTTTATACCAAAAAATTTCTTTGATTTCTCTGCTGGGAGTAAATTCACCACTGTATTCTTCAACCATATAGCACCTGACTCTCTGCTTTTCTTTTGTGGTTTGATTTACAGATTCATAAGATAAGTATAGTTTTGGATCTGATACTTCAATCCCTAGTTCTTCTCGACACTCCCTAACAATGGCATCTTTATCCGACTCGTCTTGTTCTACTTTTCCACCTGGTGTAAAAAAATAATCCTCATTACCCCTCACTAATAAAAGGCTCATATTTTTAATAATCACAATCGAAACTCTTTGCCTAATCATTTTATACTTATAATTTGAAGCCCGTGTTTTTTAATCTCTTCCTCTGTCCAAAAGAGATTGTAGACAAGACAGGGCTTTCATTTGATTCACAGTATACCTCTTCAGTCTTAAAAGACAATGAAAAATAATTTCGCTGAAACTTTATTAAAGGCTAATGGTCGGGGTGATCCGATTCGAACGGACGACCTCACGGTCCCGAACCGTGCACTCTACCAACTGAGCTACACCCCGACAACGTGGTCGTTAGACCACTAGGAGGGGATGTATGAGGAAGCGGAGTCCCAATAAAATTGGGATGAGCAAGCTCTTACACCCCGAAGCGAACAAAGTGAGCGAAGGGCGTGTAAGAGGAAGCGCACGTCTTATTAAGACGAGCAAGCTCTTACACCCCGAAGCGAACAAAGTGAACGTAGGGCGTGTAAGAGGAAACGCAGTTCCGCTATACGGAACGAGTAAGCTCTTCCACCCCGACGACGTGGTCTTTATAACAACACTTTCACATTCTAACATGGAAACAGATACAAAATATTCACGAAATTTTAAAATATTCTTCCACCAATAACCCCACAAGATATGAGGACACAACAACCATAAAAAACAGTGACAGGTGTTCAGCAACAACTGACAATCTTTGTTTTTTATCTACCCCATTATTATCAGCAACTAAGATACTTAAAATACTTATCAAAAATAGTCCCCATGCAACACTAACTACTATTGATGTCTTTATGTTAAAAAATGAAATCGGAAGTAAAAAAGTAAGTGCAAAAACAAATTTCGAAATGAATGTTGCAAAAGTAGCTTCCCAAACTTGCTTGTGAGTATTCTCACCTGATGATTCCTGTGATAAATGAACACCAAAAGCATCAGATAAGGCATCTGCTATTGCAATTGTTAAAATACCCCCAATAACTGCAGCCTTGGACTGAGTACTTACGCCCAAACCTATCAGCAAACCAAGAGTAGTCAAAACTCCGGATACTAAACCGAAACTAATTCCTGTTTTATAAGATTTTTTCATATGACATTCTCCGGGCTGAGCCTAGGGCTCAGCCTAGGGCTGAGCCCGTACTAGCCCGTACTATTTAACCAAAATGACAGCGTTTGGTAAGCTTCTTCCCGGACCCACAATATAAGATCCATTTAAATACAAGGCAGAACTACCCCCGCCATCTAAATTCAAGGCATCTTTAGCTCCTAAAGCTTTCATTACATAAGCTGCATCTATGACAGTAGCGTTGGAAATAATTGCTAAATATAAATTTGAATCCCCAACTCCTATTGCACCCCGTGCTCCCTTTACATCTTTTTGATATGAAGTCAGTTTGGAGGAATCGATAACTACATTACCACCGGATAGCAATGCGGGGTAATTGGATATTCCTGCAGTAACGGAGCCACCACCATAATCTGATGATTTTTTATAAAATTTTGGGCTACTTCCATTAAAAGTCGCAAGTCCCGTATCACCCCATGACAAAGCTTCCTTGTTTAACCACTTTTTGGAGCTTGATTTGTAAAAAGCATAATCACTTGAGTTCACCTTGCCCGAACATGAAGAATAGTCAGGAGGACAGAAATAAGCACCATTTATTCCTGCAAAGCCCCCATTGTCCTTGACATGGTCTGCTAAAGATTTTGTAGGACAATTATCTTTGCAGTCATCACCGTTAGCGGAGGCAGTTATCACTTTCACATCCGAAAGTGATACTTTAATTAAATATACAGTGAATTTTCCCTTTTCTGTATCTATTGTCATGTAATTACTTCCACTTGTAGAGGCTTTTTGCGGGCTGGTTTTTGGTAAACTCGCCAAATATTTTTCATGATATTCATCCAAGGATTGATTAGCTATTTGGATGTCACTTTTGACATCATCCAGTTCTTTTTTCAGAATCTTCTCACCCCAAGAATCAATTTTTCCTTCAAATTCTTTTACATCTAAATTTGCTTTGATATTTCTTCCAATTTTTGATGAAAACAAATCGTAAGATTTATATATTTCAGATATTTTTTTATATTCTTGATTTTCTTTTACTGAATTCAATTCTTCTATCTCTGCTTCCAGCACCTCCATCTGAGAAATTAAGTTTGACTGATCTGATAGATTTATATGGTCTTCATACAAAGCCTCCTCCAGTGAGGACTCCAGAACTTTCTTTTCTTCTGACATAATGGCAATATTTTTTTCAAGATAGACAGATTTTTTATTCAAATAAAGAGTATATGAAAAAGCTAGAAGAAAAATCGAAAGAAAGAAAATCAATTTAATTTTTTTATTTATTTTTATTTTAGGCAGTTTCATGTACGTACTATATTGTATATCTTTATTTGAGAAAAATTAAATGAATAAACCATCACTAAAAAAGTTAAATACCTAATAATTTAATATATAATCTAAAAATGAGTGTGTTTACCATAAAAATTATTGCCATAATAACGATGGTAATAGATCATACCGGTGTATTTTTATACCCTGAGAATATGATATTTAGAATTATTGGTCGTCTATCTTTTCCTCTTTTTGCTTGGCTGGTAGCTAATGGGGCAAAACACACTAAAAATATTAATAAATATTTGGGTAGACTTTTCTTCTTTGGAGTTTTATCTCAATTACCCTTCATGCTTCCGAATCTAATAATAGAAGACAGATTTTTTAAATTAAACATAATGTTTACCCTACTCCTAGGACTTTTATGTATAAAAATTCTAAAGCTAAATTTGAATAAGAATGTAAGAATAATCTTCATTTTATTGATACTAGCTATAGCTATGACTTTGAAAGTAAGCTATGGGGCAGCAGGCATTGTTTCCATTTTATTTTTCTACATTTATTTTGATAGACCAAAAAAAATATTGGTAAGCCAAATACTAATATATTCAGTTTTGTGGTTTTTACAATTATCAATACAATCAGGAGAGATAATATATTTTTCTATTCAACCGCTAGCAATATCTTCTCTTCTAATTATATCCTCTTATAACCATAAACCTGGCCCAAAAGTTAAATATCTTTTTTATGTCTTTTACCCTTTTCATTATTTAGTTTTTTATTTTTTACTTCTTTTTATTAAGTAATAATTTAAAATTAGGAATAATAATCTGAAATTTCATTTTTTGGTGGAATTCTAAATTTATCTACACCATCACCCGAAATGTTTAAGCATTTTTTGTAACACATGGAAAGAAAAAAACAATGACACTAAAAAAATAACTGGGACAGAATGGTACCCCAGGTAGGAATTGAACCTACATCTTGCCCTTAGGAGGGGCATATTCTATCCGTTGAACTACAGGGGCTCAATAAAAATTTACAAAAAATCGACCAAAACTTTTTACGAGATATTCTACCACAATGGGAAAAAACGAGCTTGGGAGAAGAGGGTCAGACCCAAGGTCTAACCCTCTCAAACAACTTAATATATTTTTACGCCGGTGATATTTAACCCCTCAAAACCAAACTTATAATCAGGAGGAGGCCAGAGCCAATTAGTATTCCCGCCCCCATTAGTACTTGTACCGTCGGAAGCATCTATTTCGGTGTAATCGGAAGCATTGCTATCTGAAACATTTACATAAGAAACGGAATGAGAAGTTCCTGAAGTACTAACCTGCAAATTCCAATCACTGTCTTCAACAGAAGATTGTAAAGTAAGAAGGCTCCCTAATTGACCTGATAATGTTAAGGATCCATTGTTCGCAACCGAAGTAGTATTTCCTGCTTGAAAAGTTATAGCTCTAGCTGAGCTGGTAGTAATGGACAAGTTATAAAAAGTTGTATTTCCCGATAACTGCTGAGCACCGGTACCTTCGAAGTTAACCGTGCTTGTATTATATGTAAAATTACCCGAATTACTCCAATTACCTCTTACGGATAAAGTAGAAGCCCTAGCATTCAAAGTACCCGATGAACCTATGCTGACATTACCTGCAGTAATACCATAATTAGAACCACTAACAGTGTCAAGTAAAGATGAACCTGAAGAAGTACCTGTTATAGAAAGTGTTCCGGAATTGGCTACAGTAAGTGTACCTCCCAAATTGACCGTTAAGGTATAAGCAGAAGAGGCAGTAGGATTAATGGTTAGGTCACCGGCTATACTTGCGGCTCCTAAAAAGGTATAGGTTCTTGCCGCAGTTATGGTAGGAGTTAAACTTAAATTATGATAACTCGTAGCTTTTATACTTTGTGCTGAGTCACCACTATATATAATAGTATTAGGATTTGCGGTTGCTGTTAAAGTTCCCGTAGCAAGTACAGCACCCTTGAAGTCAGTAGTAGCGTTTGAGTTATTTTGATAAATTGAACCCGCTACCGTACCTGTCAAATTTCCTGTAACCGTAACAGTATTTGTATTTGAATTTTGTAAGGTAATAGAACCCGAAATTGCAAGATTACCACCAAAGCTTGTTGCCGCCGAACCTTCTAGAGACTGGCTGTTAGTATCAAATGTATAAGTACCCGTACCTGATGTAAATGTTCCGCTGTTTGATAGACCTCCTCTTAAAGTAAATGCCGGGTTGTTTGATGTAGTAAAAGTTCCCCCGCCCGAAATAGTAAGCTTACCCACAAATATATTAGTTCCCGAGGCGCTTGACCTTGTAAATGTACCTCCACTATTTATAGTAGTTGTACCTGAAAACGTCTGATTCCCGGAACTTGAAATTGTCAGAGAACCTGTAACACTTGTGCTACCGGTAACAGATAATGTGTACGTAGAAGGAATTGATAAAGTTCCTGCAGTAACCGTTAGGTTTCCGCCCACACTAACATTGTTCCCTACCGATCCGGTTCTTCCTGACATATCAATGTTCAAATTATTAAAAGTAACTGTTCCTGAAGTTAAAGTAGTGTCTCCGGAGGTCTGTTGAAAATACACTGTACTTGTATCTTCGTTAAACGTTCCTATTCGAGTAAATATTGTACCCGATGTTCCGGTTAAGTAAATATTGGAATTATTTGTTGTTAAAGTTCCCGCTGATTGAATGTCTATTTTTCCCGCTGATATCGTGTAGTTTGAACCACTAACAGTATTCAGTGCTGACAAACCTGAGGTGGTTCCCGTAATGGTTACAGTTCCACTTGGCGCTACCGTTAAAGTACCTGCCAAATTTACAGTCAAAGTATTAGAAGATGCTGCCGTTGGATTAATAGTAAAATTACCCGATACACTACCCGAGCTTAAAAATGTGTAAGTGGTTGCCCCGGTTATGGTCGGGGTAAAACTAAGATTATTATAAGAAGCATTTTCAATAGTTGTTGCGGAGGTTCCTTGAAAAACAACACTGGAAGGGGATGTGAAAGTTCCCCCATTGATATATAAAGGCCGTGAAGTAGACGTACCTGATCCTGTTAAGGTCAGTGTTTCTGTTGAACCTGAGTAATTTCCAACAACCAATAATTTCCCGGTAGTTACATTAGCTCCCGGAGCGTAAGTATCTCCGCTATAAATGTGAGTAGTATAAGAAGAACCCACTGTGATATCACTTCCTGAAAAAGATATTAAATCGTCAGAATCTAATGTATTCCCGGCTGATATCTCTGAGTTTGTAATAGATCCGTTTACATCATCTCTTAGAACTACCCTATCCTGAATTATAGGAACATCTGTCTGCTCGGAAGCATTGCTAACCAATACCGTACTGCCTTTTTCAGTTTCACCATATATATAAGCATAAACGGTATCTCCTGAACTTAAAGAAACATCTGATACCGACCAACCACCGCCACTTGCAGTACAAGTGGTCGAGTAAGTTCCTGAACCATTAACCCTTAAATAAACAGTTAGATTGTTAGCACTACAATCATATGCAGACGAGCCGTTATTTTGATATATGGTACCGGATATTGAAAATGAAACTGACCACTCTAGAGTAATCTGACCGTCAGCCCCGGCACCACCGCTCTGGTTACCACCACTCCTACGAGCGCCACCCCCACCTCCTCCGGGAGCTGAACCTGCAATTCCCAGCTGAGTCGTACTACCGTCACCCCCATCACCACCATCAGTACCGGAACCACCGGTAGAACCGGAGGCATTTCCACCGTTTGCAGTACTTCCCGAACCCTCACCACCACCACCTCCAATAGAAGTGGTACCGGCGGCACCGCTACCTCCAAGATAATAGGTGGTTCCGGTACCACCGGAACCACCTACCCCACCCGCACCTCCATTAGCCGAACCCTGCCCTCCGATACCACCGTTCGCAACTACAGAAGTAGAATTAAATGAGGATGCACCTCCGCTTGTACCGTCTCCCGTGCTACCTGTTCCCCCGGTACCAATCGTCACAGTATAAACCGTACCTGAGGTAACAGCTACACTTTCCTGCCTAAATTCACCGCCACCGCCACCGCCACCACCCTGACCATTGTTATCAGTCCCACCGCCTCCGGCACCACCACCACCCCACGCCTTAACCGTAACTGATGAAACTCCGGCAGGCGCAATCCAAGTTCCGGATGTGGTATATGTTGTAGAATCAGCATAAACAGGCTTTGCTCCAAAATATGATATTAACTTTCTTAAATTAGAAAACGTGTCATTAGATATAAAAATGCAAACGAACAAGAACAAGGGTATGAAAGATGTTATTTTAATTAATTTTTTTAATTCTTTCGATATTTTCACTATAATAATCCTACCTTAAAAAAGACGTCAAAATCAAATTACTAATCATTCGACAAGTCCAATCTTTTACCAACTACTAAATCCCAAAAACTTTCTTCTTCAAATACTATAGATGTGGGATTTCCGGTTTCTGAAATAACCAACTTCCCTAAGCTATAAACCTGATTTTCAGCTTCAGGTATACGGTAATCATATATTAATTCCTTGGTCTCCCCCGCCTTTAGATCAACTTCCCATACCAACTTCCCTAAGTCTGAATTTTCATCATGGTTAATTAAAGCTTCTCCTTTCCAAACAATGCTTAGTGATTTTGGAAAATACTCAGTTACCTTAACTCTTAAATTCTCTTTAGGTGTTATTTTCAATATCATATGGTATCTCTCATCATCGGATGGGTTTAATCTTGTAGTACTGTATCTTCCTACATCTATTTTATTTTCATTTGTAACTCTAATTTCTTTCTCTGAGCTAAGTCCTGAATTAATATCCTTAATTTTAATTCTATAAATTCCTTCTTTATCAGGTACAAAATAAGACTGATAATCAGGGTCATTTGTCTTTCCACCATCTTCTAAACATGCAGTTGACTTTGATATATCCTCACCCACCAGAGATAAATTTGTACCTTCATTTCCGGGTTCGAGAATATTAATTTCAAGGTCACAGTTACAAAGCGTGTTACCGCCCTCATCTATAGCTGATGCATACAAATAAACAGTTTCTCCTATTGAATAAACCGACTTATCTGCATTAAGAATCATAAAAGACGACATCTGAGGTTTTTCTACATCATCCAAAATAGTTCTTTCATTGGGAGCATTTTTCCGTGATGATAATGAAGTTAACAAAACAAATATTGATAAAATCAGAATTACGAAGATTAGTGTATAGATTTTTCTATTTTTATCCTTCATATAATATGTTTTTAATTCATGGCCCCGCCTTCGGCGGGGCCTCCCACCAGGGTCGGACCTTAGGTCCGACCCTTTTCAATTTATCTATTTTTTCTATTCCTAAAGAGATATTTAATGGTTATCTTTATAGTAATAAAGAACAAGACTAGAGGCAAGAAAAATAATGTCCATATACCTACTGTTCCTATTGCTCTAACTACCGATATCAATGATCTTATAGCTCTCTTGGATATTACATCAGGTCTCCAAGACTTGACGGGAGTATAGGGTAAACTTAATTCATCCGTAGAAATCGTTATTGTTACTTTAGAAGTTGTAGTGGACCTATCCATGTATGTCAATTGTCCTTTTATTGAATCTATTTGATTTTGAATATTGAAAATCCTGTTTTGAACATTCAATATTTCATCAACAGTCTCCGCTTCCTCCATTATGGTTTCTAGTCTTTCTTTTACGGATTCCAAACTTGCTAATCTCTCTTCATAATCAGTATATTGGTCAGTTATGTCTCTACCATTAATATTTTCATAAACAACTTTAACTGCAAGTGTTCTTAAATATTTTGAAAATTCAACGAGTTGATCTGACGGCACTCTTACTTCAATTGTAGCACTACTTGCTTCAGCGTCCCTTCTGATATTTGTATTAACCATGAAACCACCCATTCCGATAGTTCTTTGCCTAATATTATCTACGACATCATCTACATTTGTTACAAGTAAAGATAAGTTGGAGTTTGTTATTACTTTTCTATCCTCCTGAGCTACTTGATTGGAAATGCTTTCAGAAGATTTGTATGTGTCTAGAGCATCCAAAGAAAAGGAGGGAGCTCTTGAAACAGATCCGGTTATGGGTGCATTAAAACCAATCCCCTCACTACCTCCATAACCTCCTGTACTCATACGTGAAGAACCTACTAGTAATGTTCTTACGACAAAAATAAATACAATAAAGAGAAAGAGCGGGAGAAATACTAATATGTTGAAAGTGAGAAGTTTGTGGGTTTTTACCCAGTTAAATATTTTTGAAATCATATTTTAATTTTCTATATATTTCTATATAAATTTATACTAGAAAAATTTTATACCTTTTAAAATTTCGCGTCATGGAAATATTACTTCTGCGGGATCGGATGAACCAGGAATAATACTTTCTTGTATGACACTTTGGCCCGGAATTAATTCGAGTTTGGATCTACTCCAAATGTTCTCTGATGTGCAGATGTATATGTAATCCTGATCCCATGTCATTTGTCCCGGTTGACATTCTGTAGTGAGCTCTATGTCAGGTGTTACAGATTCTCTTATTGTGACATTATCAGTTTCAACAGATTTTGACCTAACACTTCCTGTAACTTCCAGGTCTCCATCTAGTCTCATAATCCCGCTAGGTTCTATGACAAGCTTTCCGTTAAATACATCTAGGTTTCCAGATGATGTTTTTTGTAGGTATAGTGTTTGATCTGTTAGCTCTAAACATTCTTGGTTTGTTTCTCCTGTTTCATCGTTGTAGCAAGATACCCCAAGTACATTTATTGAGTTTTCTAAAGTATCTATTTGAATCATTCCTAATTGAGCGTTACCTGTTACTGTTAGGTCTGTTGTAGTTGTTTCTCCGAGAACATTAAGATTGGCTGCCATTTTTACATCCGAGTCTATGGATAAGTAGTTTGTTCCGTCTATATCTATGTGAGATGTCATACCTAGTGTTAATAGAAGTTCTTTGAATTCATTATATAAAGATTCCATTTGAGATAGAAGGTCGGTATCTTCCTGTGTTGTTTCTGTTGATTCAAGAGTTGTCTCAAGACCTGCACTTGAGAGTATGTTTTGTATATATTCATCAATATACACTCCATCTATTATTATTTCTTTTGCTTCTAAAATATCCGTATGGATTTCAAATGCAGTTAAAGTATCAAATGTAGCATCGTTTTGCATTTCTTCTTCCCCAGTTTCAAATTGGGTTGTTAAATCACCCAATTCCGATATAGATAGTATGGAGGAAGTGTCATACCAGGTTGAATTTAAAAATACCTTAATTCTACCTACTACACTAGTATCTTCTTCGGTGTAGGCTTGCATAGCATGACCTATTATGTTTCCGGACTTGTCAGCTTTTACAGCTACACCGGGAATATCAGATGTAGTTAAAGGATCTCCTAATGATATTGGACCGTTCTTTGTAGATACTTTAGTGTTTACCTGACCTGTTATACCAACTATTACATTTTTCTCCTCGTATCTTTCAACACAGCTGGAATCCTCCAATGCACACAAAGGACCGTTACCAATAAATCCTGCGGTATCAGAAATAACTCCTATAGCCTTTGAGGGGCTAGTAGCTTTTGCTACGCTTTGAGATTTTATTCTAGAAATACTAACCAAATCACCGGGTTCCGGTCTATCATCCAAATCCTCTACTAAGAAATACTCTGCATAGT
>JAHYJU010000012.1 GCA_019428825.1 Patescibacteria group bacterium
TATTTTTATCCCTAACATCACCGATAATAAATTTAAGCTCTTTAAATTTTGAAAATTCCCTTCTCATTTCAACCTGTTTGTGCTCCCCGCGGGAATATATCCTGATTTCCTTAGGTTCATATTTTTTAAGTAACTGTGTAACAAGCTCATGACCCCAAGAACCGGTTCCTCCTGTTATTAAAATTGTTGAGTTTTTGAATATGTTTTTATCCATATTTTCTAGATTATACACTTAAATGAACATTTCTTTATTTGCTCATGTTATGAATTAGAGATTCGGCTACTGGCCCCACCCCTCTCTCGTAATCTCTTCCTTTTTAAAAAATCCAAAAATATAACCCCATCCGTACTCCCAAAGAGTAATCCAACAAGCTAACGGATGAAAAAACCATGCAAAGTCTTTCTTTTTAAAATATCCTCTAAAAGCTTGAAAAAACAACGGAAAAACTAAAACACAACTTAAAATAAACTTCAAAATTCCAAAAGAATTAGAACCCTCCCAATCATACTTCCTGTCCCCTACTGACCTATGATACAAAAAATCTTTAACTCTTCTTCTTTGTTTTTTAGCAAACTTTCCGATATTGCTTTCACAAAAAGTATGAATAATACCGTTTTTAACTTTAATAAAACTTACACTCCCGTTCCTCTGAACATACTCAGCCAAAACATCAATATCAAACAAATAATCGCCTCGCACATTATCTTTCAAAAAACTTTTTCTAAAAACAGTACCGTTAGCCCCAATAGTAGGAATACCTCTATTATCAAAATTAACTAAAAGATAATCACCCATATCTTTCTCATCACGAGAAACCTCAGTCCATTTACCAGTAAGTAAATTCATACGGTCATAATTTCCAAGAAAATGAACAAGTGGGTCGTTCATCCCAATCAAAGCACAGTACCTTGTAATAAAACCGTCTTTTTTTCTCCATGTATACTTCCAGGGTTCACTACCCACAGCTTCAGAGTGGTTTAGCAAAGGTTCGATCATCTCTTTTAACCATTTCTCGTCAGGCAAAATATTATCCGAGTCAATTAATGCACAAAATTCTCCTGTTGAATGGTCCAAAGCAACCTTCTTCCCGGCTTCACCTGTTTTTAACCTATTTTCAACAATAACAGCCCCGTACTTTTGAGCAATTTCCAAAGTTTTATCAACGGAACCCCCATCAGCAATAATAATTTCAATTTTCTCTTTAGGGTAATCCTGAATACTAATAGACTTCAAACAATCCTCAAGAACACTCTCGGAATTAAGAGTTGGAGTTAAGATTGAGATTTTTGGATATTCTGTCATATTTTTTTCCGGGCTGAGCCTAGGGCCCGACCTAGGGCTGAGCCTAGGGCTCAGCCCTCTTTCCTCCCCTGCTTCTTACTAAAATCCTTCAAATGACCAAAAAACTTTTTAGCTGACATTAGATAATACTTAACATCATCCCAGCTTCTAATCCCTTTTATCTTTCTAAATATATATTGGGGTGAAAAAAATGATGAATACAAAGCTTGAGTTAATTCCATCAATCTTTCTTCTGAAAAAGGAATTTTCATAACGGGACCTCTCATATCAAAAGCTTCATAATCTTTAGGTCCTACCTTAAACCAATCATTTTCAACACACTGTTCGTAAAGCTTAGCTCCCGGATAAGGTATGGTTATAGTCGCCTGCATAGTATCAACATATCCTTTTTTAAATAAACTTTTTGCAAAATTAATAGTATTTAAAGCCATTTCCTCAGTTTCCCAGGGATAACCTAACATAACGGTAATATGAGGTTCCAACCCCGCTTCTTTAGCAGTTTTTAAATAAGATTCAATCTCTTCAACCTTCAAACCCTTATCCAGTCTATCCAATGTTTCCTGATTTGCAGACTCCAAACCGTACAAAATAAATCTGAAATTTGCTTTTTTCATCAACTCACAATCTTCCTTCGTTAACGCATTAATCCTCATGTTACAACTAAAAACAACCTTCTTGTTATACCCCGACTCAGTCATCAACTCACAAAATTTTCTTAAATGAGGACCGATAGAAAAAGTACCTGCATCATCAAAAATCTCTTTAACACCATAATTATCGACAACATGCTTAACTTCCTCAAAAAGTCTTTCAGGAGAAAATCTTCTGTAAGTTCCCAAAGGATATAGAGTAAAATTCCAAACACAAAAAGTACATTTACCCCACCAACAATCCCTCCCCGAATACATATAAGTGCCCGGCCTATATTTATAATTCCCGTTCTCATAAGCATATAATTCCCATTTAGTCAGATCCCTATCAACAAAAGGCAATAAATCAAGCTCATGTTTTATTTCCACAGGTCCCGAACACCAATATTTTTTAACGCGGGTAGCATTTTCACCTAAATTGACAAGTCTATTCTTTTCCCTGCCCCACACACCGCCCGGCATAATATTTCCGCTCGTAATCGAATCCAAAAGATCACAAAGAACAAAATCATAATCCCCGCCTGTAATAACATAATCAACAGGACATTTTTCCAAAGTTTCAATGGGTAAAACTGTAACGTGATCTCCAACCATAACAATTATTAAATCCGGAAACTTTATCTTTAACTTTTTTACTACCTCCCAGTAAATTTTAATAACAGGGGTCTTAGCTTCAATCATCAAAAGATCGGGTTTTTCTTTTCTTATCTGAGTTACCCACTCGTTAAAAGTCTTTCTTTCGGCAATGCCGTCCATCCAAACAACATCATAGCCTTTTGATTGTGCTAAAGAAGCGGCGTAAGCAGGAACCATTGGGTATATAAAAGTAGGGGAATTAAAATATTGGAACTGTCTATTTTGTGATAATAAAGGCACACCCTTATCACTTTTTATGGGAGGGTATCCTATCGCTACTTTAAATTTTTTTGCTTTTTGTTTAGCCATATTTAACCTTCAACGTAATTACCTGTCTTTTTATCATATTTTTTTAACTTTAACTCGGGTTTTTTCATTATACCAATAAGAAAATTTACTCCGTAATAAATATGAGTTAAAAACACTCCTGAAATAAAATCAAAACGCACCCCTTTAATCTCAGGTTCTTTTTCAGATGCGTAAAAGGATGCAAAAAAGAGAGACAGAAAGTAAATGATCAAAGATAAAAAGTAATTAACGAAAAAAGCGTAAGATATTAGACTTACCAAAAACCCAATAGATAACCACAAAAAAAATATTGAAGGAGCAAAATACATGGGTATTCTTGATGTCTTAGGAAAAATTCTAGCAAATTGTCCTCTGTGCCTTCCGTATCTCGATATTTGCTTTAAATAAGGTTTAAAAATATCTCTTCTGTGATGGTAAACTAAAACATCGGGGTCGTAGGGAAAATCTCTACCGTGCTTTTCAACCAAATCCAGACAAAGCTTTGTATCTTCTCCGGGCCAAAATTCAATAGGAAAACCACCTACCTCATCAAAAGCGCTTTTTCTAACAAACAAATTAACCGAAGGATAGTCGTCTATCATCCTTTTTTTCTTTGGTAAGTATCTGTAAGTTGTTAAACCGCTGACAATAAAAGACTCAAAAAGGTATCCGGTCATTCTTTCCGGATATTCGGCACCTCTGGGGGTTACGGCAGGTCCTCCAAGTGCATAAACCTCTTGGTCCTCAAAAATTTTTGCAGCGTTGGTGAGCCACCCGTAGTCAGGGTAAGAGTCATCATCCAGAAAAGCTAATATGTCGCCGGTTGCCTGTTTAACAGCTAAATTTCGCTTCTCACCGGGACCTACATTTCCTGATTCCAATAACTTTATTCTCGTACCTCCGAAATCATATTCTTCTTTTTCATCTGTAACTATAAAAACCTCGAACTCCTGATAATCAAGTTTTTTTATTCGGGTAATACTTTCTTTTACGTATTCGTTTATTTTTCTGACAGGAATGATTATTGAAAATTTAAGCATTTACAGTTTCTCCTGTATTTATTTTCATATCCAGTTCCTTATCGTATACCCATTTTCTTTTTTTGTTATCACTATAATAATCTAATATTCTCAATCGATAGAAAACCGCCAAAGTATCTTTAATCATGCTTCTAATATGTTTATCGAATATCAAAAAGGGAGTAAATGTCGTATTAAACTCGTCCCAATTTAAATATATAGGTGATTCGTATATTTTGTTAAAACCAAGATATCTCGAAACAGCTAAAATCTCTATATCAAATGCAAACTCCTTAACAAGAAGTCGGGGTAGTACCTTTTCCAACACTTCCCTTTTGAAAACTTTTAATCCAGCTTGAGTATCCCTAACCCTCACACCAAGTAAAGTTTTAACAAACAAATAGTATCCCCAACTATAAATTTTTCTAATTAGAGGATAGTTTATTTTGGAAGCAGGATGCCTCTTACTACCTACCATAATATCAGCATCGTACCATTCCAAATGTTCTAAAATCAGCGAGATACCGTTGGGGTCAATGTCCATACCTGCATCGATGAATACAATATAGTCTCCCTTTGATCTGGCCATACCATATCTTATTGCATATCCCTTACCCTTGTTATTTTTATAACCTAGAATTTTTACATTCTTTCTTCTTAATTTGGTAGCATTTTCAAAAGTTTGATCTAAAAAATAACCGTCCACCACCACTATAACTTCATAGTTAAAACGAGTTTTAGACATGACATCGTCAATATTTCTAATATCATTAAGGATAGTTTTTTCTTGCTTATAGGCAGGGATTATTACCGAAACCATTTTCTTAGGCCCATTTTTCATAACCATATTCTACTACATTTCCGGACTGAGTCCCGGACTGAGTCTAGAATTTCCGGACTGAGTCCCGGACTGAGTCCCGGACTGAGTCTAGAAAAAAAAACCAACTGTAATTGTATGACAGAAAATAGCTCTAACATGAGAATTTCTTGGTTTATCAACCTACTCCGGACTGAGTCCGGGACTCAGTCTAGCATCTTTAACATTCCCGTAGCTTCTTTAAAATTCTTCAAATCCTTTCTTCTCAACCTATTCGGAACCGTAAAATAGAAGTAAATGGAGAGCAGTAATAAAGTAAAGATACTAACTAAAATATTTATTTTTATAACATCCCATAAAGTCTCGTGAAAAATATTCAGCAGGATATACTGAACCACCACCCCGGGCAACAACAAAAAACCAACTTTATTTCTATCAACGGCTAAAAAGAACAGTACTAAAAAATTAATTAAAACGTAAAAAGCCACAAAAACTGAGAATAGAGGTAAGTATTTAACTGAATTTTCAAACGCCTTTCCAAAAAACAGATTTGTAATTATTCCCGGAAATACCTGATAACAAAACACGCCTGTTAACAAAACTGCTAAAAGTAACAATAAAAGCTTCTTTAACCTTCCCATAAAATACTCACCGTTAGCGTAAAGTGCTGTAATTTTGGGAAACATTACTATTGACACGGCTCCCGCCCCAAATAGCAAAATCTTCCCCAGAGTCATAGTCCCAGCATAATACCCCGCTTCAACTGGAGAAAAGTATCTTTTTACTATTATTAAATCGATATTATTAAGTGCCATCATAGAAAAATTTACTAATATAACGGAGGCTCCAAAAGAAAATATCTTTTTAAATTCCTTTGAAACATCTACTTCCACACGGTCCTTTAAAACCAAACCAAGCATGAAAAACCCTATACAAAAAGAGATGATCGAAGACAAAGGGGCTGCCCCATAAACACCCCTAAGACCCAAACCCATAAAAACAAAGACTGTAGCCAAAATAAATCTATTAAACATGTTAACAATATTTAAAATTGAAAACTTCATAAATTGTTGGGTACCCTGAAGATAAGCTATAGGTATAGTCATGAGAAATGCTAAAGCTACTGAGGAGCCAAATAAAATTATCAAAAAACTATCCCCAATGTTAATGTAGCTGGAAATATAGCTTCTTAAAAATAAAATGATGATGAAAAAAACACCTCCAATTGTTAAAGAGAAATTTATACTTTTTAGTAACAGTGACTCTAACTTTCTCTGCTCTTTCCGGGCATGAATCTCGGACATAATTTTAATTAAAGAGGTGCCAAAAACTCCCGCAAAAACTCCTACTAAGGATGCTAGAGACAGCAGGGTATTGAAAGTTCCATAGTCTTCAACAGAAAGCTTTCTTCCTAAAACAAATTGCAATAAATAGCTAAAAACTGATCCCACCAAACTGGCTCCGCCGACTAATATTGTGTCCATTACTTCTTTCCTGGATTTTATATCTTTAATTTTATCTAGCATAAACATCAGGCCCTTCATTTTTATAAACTGTATAAAGTGGCACGCCTCTTAAATATATGGTATCAAAATAACTCATTTTTAATTCTGTTTTTGTCTCGTGGTCGTCATCCCAAATCGGGTAAACAAAATACTTTGTCCTTGCAGCATAAGGACCTAAATCTAGAATTACCGCCCAAGCTCCAAATTCTTTAAAAAAAGGCCATATCTGAGTGTAATACTTTTCCTTAAAACCTACGTTTAATACATCTCTCAAGTTTCTGCCGTAAGACATATAAACAAGCTTTTCATAAGAGACGCCTGAAGAGAAATTATATTCCTTATCTTCTCTCATTTTTTCAAAATATTCAGTAATCTCCCCTGTCCCAATTAACCACTTTGGTTCAAGAACCTCTACGCCCCTTCTCAACCCACCAAATAAAGGGTTAAAGTATGAAAAATAATCAGAATGGATATAGAAATTTGTGTATATTGCAGGAATTAAAAATAAAAATACCGTAATCATCTTATAATAACTTCTTTTAAATTTAATTTTCTCAATTAACCAAGTGAAAAACATTGATGACCCTAGAGACATTACAACCAAGACAGGGAGTATATACCTATCAAGCTTTTTCGATGGTATTGTAAGTTGGATAAAGTAGAAAAAGATAAATACTAACAAGTAGTCGAAAAGTTTCCGATAATCTTCGGACAATTTTTTTCTAATAAATAAAGAGCCTATAAATCCTGCCAGCAAATAAATTGAAGATTTAAACCCTAAAACTACAAAGTAAAAAGTAGGTCCCGGATTCTCAACCAAATTTCCAAAATAAAATTGGAAATGATCGCCTTCAACGCCAACACTGGTTATACCATCATATAAAGTTTGGATTGCTCTCACGGGAATTACCCACATAGCCGGCCATAGAGCAGAAAATGTAATAACTGAAACTAACAACCACGGAAAGAAAAGTATACTAAAATCTTTTAGTATATTTATTAATATTTTAAAGGGTGCTTTAAAATTATTTTTCCTATTTGAAAAGTATTTCCCGTTACGAAAAATATGTGTTAGCAGAGATAATCCGTAAAATGGAATTAAAAATAGAGCGGATGTTTTTGTAAGAAAGGCCAAACCTGCAAAAAATCCCGAAACAGCAAGTCTTTTTTTGTTACTTGTATTCAAAAGGAAATAGTAAGACCAAAGTATACTAGCTAAAATAAATGTAGATACCAACCCCTCCAAATGAAAAACTCGGGTAAGTCCTAAATAAAATGGCTCCAATGTAAGAAGTAAAACCGATAGGAAGGCGAATTTTAAATTAATTATATTTTTAAGTACATAAAATATTAATGAGGTAGTAAGTCCTAAAACAATTACTACTAGTAATTTCTGAATAAAATCAAGTTGAAAAACAATGCCTATGTCATCATCTGCTACCAATGACTGACCTTGATAAATCGCCCAATAATTATTAATTTTTGCCCCAGCACTTCCCAACCACATTAGTGTAACCCCGGGGTGGTACTTCTGAAGAGTTTGGTCAAATTGTCTATTTGAAATAGCACTTCCAAAATCATATGATCTTGATTTCCATCTCCAAACGTCAGTATTAAAGTTATCGCGACCCAAAGAAGGGATTCTGATCAACACGAAAAACAATAATACCAATATCTCGTAGGTAAATCGTCTCGCCGGACTCAGTCCGAGACTCAGTCTAGATTTTATATTTTTCTTATCCTTTTTCATGTTGTTATGGAGCCAAATCTGAGGTATCAACCCAAGGTCTGACCCAAGGTCAGACCCTCAAATTACTGACAACCGCAAGGCCTTTCATACCTATAAACTTCAATATCTTTTCCAAGTCTAAAACTACTATCAAACACAACTACTTTTTCAATAAGCTCGCTATTCTTTTCAAAAAACTTCACTTCACTTTCCCCGGGCTCATTAATAACTATTATAGACCTGCTGAAATTATCAAAATTGTCTAAACCCTTATGAGACCTAATACCAATTTTTCCAAAAACATCTTCAAGTGCTTTATCATTGTAAACTAAACTCTCTCCGGGATGATAGTTTTGAATTAACCATTCATAAAGCATGTTTCTTGTATCCCCCATATAATAACGGTAAGAATTAATAGATGATTTCACAAAGAGAGGTAAAAATAGCAAAAAAATCAGCACCCAAGATAAAGTTTTTATTAATTTTTCATTTTTTTGACGAGTGAGTCTATTTCTAAAAATATTTTGTAGAAAGGCACTAAAAAATCCAAAAATCACAGCTACGTAAGGATACACGATAAAATAATAGTGAGACCTACTATTTTTAAAACCCGAAATATACCAGATTAAGAATATTGAAATGGTGTAAAGAAAGACCAGGTAAATATCCTTCTCCTCGATGTTCTTCCTTACTAATCTAAAAATTAAATAAAAAAGACCTAAAATAAAAATGGGCATAACTACAAACCCGGTATCGTTCGTAAGTCTTCCGGAAATATCCCCGAAAAACCCCATTATATGGGCGGGAAAACTAACAGACCCTACATTTGTAAACTGCCAGTAAGCCCCTGCAGGACCATCGGTTCTGGAAAAAGTTTTGTAGTCAAATAAGGCGTACGGGGTGCCTATCAAAAAACCAAAAAAAGCAGAAAGACCGGATAAAAACAGCGCCAAAACACCCTTACCATCGAGTATTTTAGTCTTGTCCCGGCTTTTTTCTCCTTTTGATAAATTTTTCCTTTTCCAAAAAATCTTTAAAAAATGAGCTACCGGAACCATCAAAGCAGCTAACCCCCCATTATATTTCACAGAAGCTGCTAACCCTATAAACAAACCCGAAAAAACATAATTCTTAACCTCGTCCCTTTTAATTATTAATGCTGAAAAGTATAGTGCCCACGCAAGAAGAAAGGTCATAGGAATATCACCCAAAGCATAGTGGGAATGCCACATATGATAAGGCATTATATTTATTGCCAGAGCTCCAAGAATACCTGCTCTTTTGCCAAAAAGCTCCTTTCCTGCAAGGTACACAGGTACTGCGGTCAAAGCCCCTAAGATAGCCGAAAAACACCTTGTTAAATAGTAGTAAATAAGATTTTCATCCCATATTAGAGGCAATAAAAGAGCTGACTTATCTCTTAAGCCTATTGTTACAATAAAACTCCTAAATCTTGCAAATGCCATATACAAAAAGTAGTTCAGATAAATGTAAAGATGTGGCCAATCAAAATGTTTTGGATTAGGAGAAAATCTTACCCCCAGCGCAGATCTAATAATCGTAGGTTCATCAGGATGGAAAATAAAGGGAAAACCATGCTTAATTCCAGTCAATCTTAAAATTAAACCCAACAATACAATAAAAATTAGGACTATACTTAAAACTCTAGTGTCCTTATTGTTTCCGATTTTATTGTCCTTTTTCTTTCTCATAAATTTAATTTCCAACCAAGTCTTTCCTTAAATATATTCTCCAATATTCCAAGCCATTTATCCAAACTGTATAATCCTCTTCAAAATAATAGCTGAGGCTATCTTTAACCTTACCGGGTATCTCTTCGTTTACTCCAAGAACAAGAATATCGTAGTTTTTTGTCCCATACACTCTAACATCAAAAACTCTGGAGTTTGGATATATTGCCTTCATAGGTTTTGTATCATAAAAACCTAAACTAGGGTGCCTATCATCCTTATCCCAATACCTTTCTAAAATAGTCTCTTTAAGTTCCACTGTACCCACACCAAAAGGTTTTTGCGCCAAAAAATTATTTGCATTTACTGAATTTATTAAAAGTGGGCTGGAATAAGTAAAAAAGTAAGGGTAGATTTTGACAAAAGGAACTATCCAAAAAACCACAACAAGAATAGTTAAAACATATGAAAAGTACTTGTTCTTATTTTTGTTCTTTAGATAATTTGATATACCCGAATAACCCATGTACGCAAGATAGGCAATATACGGAAATATTACAATCATATACCTATCTATCTTTTTGGTGGGATACATCATAAAAAGAAAATATCCGAGATAAAAAATAGATAAATATAGTCCAAAATTTGATAATTTATTTTTCATTTTCTCTACAAACTTTTTACTGGATAAAAATGACCTAAAATAAGAATAAACTCCCATCAACGCCCCGATTAAAACTAATGGACTTACCTTTACGAGAAGTACCAAAGGATAAAATAAAACTCCGGCATCTCTTGTATATTCCCCTAATATCACCTGACCATGTCCCTTCCTAATCCCCACTCTTTCCGCCTCCTTAAAAATTAACGATATATAATATACGAGACCTTTCCATAAAGCCGGGAAAAATAAGAAAGTGAAAAATAAAAATGACAAAAGTAAATAAATAGTAGTTGAAAACGCCTTTTTACCCTGCTTGTTAATAATTAGGTAAAAACCCGTGTAAAAAACTACAAATAATAAAAGACCGACGGCAACGCTTTTTGTTAAAAAAGACATTGAGAGAAAAAATCCCGCCACAACAGAGTTTTTGAAATTTGGCTCCTTAAGATTTACATAAGAATATATTAACCCAAGAAAAATAAATAAGGTTACAAGAACGTCTAAATGATAAAGCCGGGAATTACCAAGAAAGAACGGCTCAAATGTGAAAAGTGAAACTACAGATATACTTTTTAAAAAACCCGTCAACTTAGATAGCGAAAAAATAATTAGAATAGACAATGCAAATTGAAAAAGTACCACCGATAACTTAGCAACCAGATGAAAAGATAGAAAATTCGAAACATCGTAAACACGTATACCCGTTACTTGTTTAAAAATTTCTATGGGTATACCGGTCACCCACATTAAAGTAACTCCGGGGTGATAATGCTGATAAGTTTTTTCAAGCTGAAAATACTTTAAACCGACCACGAACTGTTCAGATCTTTGGTGCCAGTTCACTCCATCGGGATTTATAACATCATTGTTAAGACGAGGTAGTCTGGTAGCAAAGAAAAATAATGAGAATAATAACAGTAAATAAAACTGAGCTTTTTTATTTTTATCTGCCTTTTTTAAAAGAGAAAAAAACTTACGAATCTTTTCCGACACCGTACAAAACACCTCCTATCAAACTTGTGCCCATCCTAACCATATGGTAAATGATGGAAACAGAAATTGCTGCACTTACAGAAACTCCTACAAATGAAAACATCGTAGCGTAGAGAGCATCCTGAACTCCGAGGCCATTTATTGAAGGAACAAAAAATCCTGCTAGGGTTATTACAGGAAAAGCAACCAATGAATACAGAATCGGAAGCCTAATACCAACCGACATGAAGGTAAGATATTGGGTAGTTATAGATAGTGCCTGTATTAATAAAGAAGTTATCATCGCGTAAGCTAAAACCTTAGGGTGAGCTTTATAAACCATCAATGCATCGTATATTTTTTTAAGAAAACTTACTTTCGTACTGAAAATCTCCAGCATTTTTATTGCTACAAAAAAGCCTGAAATAAACCAAATCAACAACACCCAAACACCGGGACCTAAATTTTTACCCACACTAAATAAACCTATTAAAAAAAGTGTAACTATTCCCGTGAATCTTTCAGTAAAAACAGATGAAAAACCTGTGGCTTGATCCCCGATCTTTTTTCCCAATCTATACATTTTATAAACGTCCCCACCGATACTCGTGGGCATGAAGTTATTAAAAAAAGCTCCAATAAAATAAAGTTTAAACAGGTAAACCCTGGAAACCTTGTCCGAATTTTCATGTATTAAAAGGGATTTCCATCTAAAAGAACTTATAACGTAGTGGACCACGATAGTTAAAAATATTAAAGGTAAAAATCTCCAGTTCAATATTTTAAAATTTTCAATAAGCTCGGCTTTATCTACTTTTGTTGAAAATAGATATATTATTAAACTCAAACTTATCACAATCTTTAAAACGGTTTTCATCTTTTCTTTCATCCGTGAGCTTTCCTCCTTAGCATTGGCTTAAATTTATCAACAACCGACAGAACATCTTTTTTTGATACAAATCCTGCAATAACAAGGGACCACCACAGAAGCCCAGCGAAGGGCAAGAAACCTATCACTTGAACCCAAAGCACATCTATATTTGATAACCAAGCTATGAAAAGACCTTGTATTAAAATAACAACGTGGTCGATATTAAGAAAAGTAAAATCCATTCTTTTTCTTATCCAGTAGAACATAAAATAAAGACAGACAGAACTACCCAACACCATAGACCAAGATACAGCAGATAAGAGATTCATAAAAATATTTAACCCAAAAAAGGAGACAACCGTACCTAATATCAAAAAGACGTAACTTCCTATCATACTTTTTGATAACTTTGCAGGTATCATGACGCTTGAAGTAACAATGTTAATAAGAGAGTAAATAACAAAAGCAAAAACCATCGGTGCTATTAAGGAAAGAGATTCATCATATTTATCGCCACCTACCAGTACCCTAATCAACACAGGGGAAAAATATGCGGCAAAGGTCCCTACAAAAACTATCAGTGAAAAAAGTTTGTTAAAGTTTTTCGTAAAAGTTTTTTTAAATTCTTTAAAATCATTAACGTACCTCTCCGAAAAAACAGGAATATTTACCGTGGTAACTGAATCCGAAATACTCATAAGTTTTTTGGCGTACAGCATAGCAAATGCATATATAGCAACAACCTCGGATGAATTAAAAAGTCCCAAAGCGTTGTTACCAAGCTTCTCCCAGTTAGTGTAGAGAATTTTGACCACGTAGATAGCAATACTTATTGAGAATATTTCCTTAAATAACCTCACAAAATCCTTTTTATCAGGCATAACCAATTTACCTCGTAAAGGTTTAAAGGCCATAAAACCTAAAATTACGGAAGACAGCACATTAAAAATAAAAAAGGCATAAAAATATCCCGTAACTTTAAAGAAGTAAACAAAAGGAATGAATATCATTATATTTACAAATGAGATACCCACTTGATAAATAAAAAGTTGTTTAAACCTTTTCGTACCTGACACCACTGAGTTTAGAATTCCCTGAACACCCTGAAATAACAAGGTGATGGCATAAATCTTTAGAGGCAATACTAACCTAGCATCGTTATAAAGATTTACAGCAATATTTTGAGCAAAGAAAAACAATCCGATGGAAATCGGTAAAGTCACGCAATATCTAACAACTGTAGAAGTGATAAAAATTTTGAAAACATCTTCTTCTTTTTTTGCTGAAGATATTTCCCTTGTACTTGCAGAAACTAAACCAAGATGTTGATATATGCCCAAAGCACCTCCAATGGAAATTGCAAGCTGTACTAAACCCCATTCGTTAACACTTAAAATTCTAATAACAACGAAGGTTTCAACTATACCTAAAAGCATAGCAATACCTTGAGATATCATACTAATAATTTGCCATTTTCCAAGGTCCTTCATTTTTATTCTCTATTCAACAAAAACATTTCCCAAATACATACTCCTCATCTTTATCTTGTTTGATAAACTCAAGAACAAATAATAATCTCCGGGGTCAACATAAGAAGGTAAGGCGATGTCAATGTTTTCAATATAGTAGAAGTTCTTAGTCCATTGATAAGGTCTTAAAATTGAGAAAGAAGGTAAGTTAGCTACCTGAAATATTTCCCCGGTATTTTGATTTACAAAAGTCATATAAATAAGAAACCCGTCCATCCCATCGTTAGTAGATTTCTTATAAACAATCTTTCCGTCATAAAGTTTTTCTCTTTCAACTTTTTCAGGTGTCTCAAAATCAACTATTTCAAGCAAATCCAAAATATTAAAATTATGTTTTTCATCATATTGATATCTTTCCTGAATAGGAAGTAAGCTTGATCTGTCCCGAGGGTCACCCTGCTTGAATAAATATAGATTCCCACAGGCCATTATTAAGTCGTACTGCTCGGTTGAAATAAGACTCTCGGTAAGATCCTTTATTATATTGGTATTCAAATTTAAGATGGTAAGTAACTTTCTAGACTGAACATCCACTATCACATAATCGGCTTCGTTCCAAAGGGCTGGAAAAATTGCATATGTCTCACGCATGCTCATACGGTCACCTAAATTATCAGGTCCCGAAACAGATGCATTTTTTGGAATAAGATCTATTATCGCATCTGCACATTGAACATCTTTTATATCAAGGTCAGGAAGACGTACAACCTCGCCCACTTCCAGTTTGGAAAGTTCTTTACCGCTCTTATCATAAACTGCAGAAACTCTTCTCATAATTGCTTGCGTAAACCACAAATACATAGGATTGTTGTATTTAACAGTTGTATCAAAAGATGAAAAAAGAAGGATAAATGAAAGCCCTATAACAGGGACTTTTTTATATTTTTTTAATTTCGGAAGTAATTCCTCAAAAATTCCCTTCAATATACCGATGGCGTAAATTGATGAAACAAAAAGCACGGGTATTATCATGGAAATTCTATGATTTTCAATATTCTCAACCCCAAGTCCTGATTCCGTAACAAGGTAGTTCATTAGAAAATCAGGCAACGATATTAGTAGCATAGCCGGATTTATCAAAGGAAGATAAGAAACAGGCTTGAAGGTTCTATCCAAACTATCTAACCTATCACCACCGAAAAATATTCTAATCAATCTATCCGGATTTGTAACCATGTTAAAAATTATTTCAGTGTATGATTCACCAAATTGAGCATATCTTCCTAGAAAATAGTTTTCTCTTGTAACATCACTGCCTGCTTCTATCTCAACTCCAATGGAATCTAGAAATTTGTTGTAACTGTCTACTCTATAATGAGCGTTCCTTGGAATAATTATGAAAAAAGCAGTTATAAACCAAGCAAATCCGACAAAAACCATACTCAAACCAATCTTTGCCGTTTTTAATTTGATAAAACTTGAAAACCACTCCTTGTTAAACTTTAAAACTCCGGCTCCTGGGGTTCTAAAAAGAAGAATAAATATCCCCCACATTAAAATATAGAGGGGAACCTGCTCTTTCCCTGCCATAGTGAGAATTAGCAAAACCCAAAAGATAATTATATTTCTCTTTGTGAAACTATTCTCTTTATGCATTTTCTCAAAAAGGTAAAAGGCTCCGAGGAAAAAAGGTATTGCCGCTGTAACTGCATGAAATCCCATCGTTCCGTTTATAAATCCTATTGAGGGATTAAGAAGATAGGCAAAACTGATTAAACATGCGGAAAATTTAGATTTTAGCTCTAAGTCAGCTATCAGGTATATCAAAAACGAAGCGAATACAACTATAAAAAGCTGTGAGAAAACTAAAGTTAAAGGATGGGGAATTATTGCAAAAATTGGAGCGAACAAAACTATAAGCGGGTCAACATGGCTCATGGACCACCTCGGTACGTTAGACCCAAAATAGTCAGTCAGATACATAAATCTTCCTCGAAGTGTATACCAAACCATCTGGGTCATGTTTCCCAGGTCAAATTTCCCGAAATCATAGTTGTTGTATCTAAACTGATTTAGCTTAAGAGCAACCATGAAATGAATGCTCGAGAATAAAAATATTGCTATCAAATAGATATTTCCCTTTATGAATTTTTTTACATTAGAAATATTCATAGAAATCTAGTTAAAAAATCTGAATTTGATAAGTGTATAAACAGCATTAAAACCGTCTTTCCATGTAATTTTCTTTCCCTCGCTAAAAGCCCGACCTTCATAAGAAATTGGAACTTCTTTTATTTTAAGCCCTGACTTTAGAATTTTTGCCGTAATTTCAGGCTCAAAATCAAATCTTTCGGATTTTATATCAATACTTCTAATAAAATCACCGGGAATAAGTTTGTAGCACGTCTCCATATCGGTCAGCATAACTCCAAAAAAAATATTAGTTATTAAAGTTAGAAGTTTATTTCCAAAATAGTGAAGTGTAGACATTTTTTCATAGCTACCTGAAAATCTTGAACCGTATATAACATCTACAGTCTCTTCTTCTAATGCTCTTAACAGTTTTTTATAATCCTGAGGATCATATTCCAAATCTGCGTCCTGGATAATAACGTAATCACCGGTTGTCTCCTTAAAACCAACCTTTAAAGTATGTCCTTTCCCCCTATTTTCACCTTTTATTACTATTTTAATTTCAGGATATTTTTCACCAATTTTTTTTAGAATATCTATAGACCCGTCAGTAGAACCATCGTCAACTATCACCAGCTCTTTATCTATACCATCAACCGCTAAAACAAGGTCGACTATTTTTTCAATTGTATTTTTTTCGTTATAAACCGGTATAACAACAGATAATTTCATTCCTCGAATTCCGAATCAAACTTAATAACCTTAGCATAAAAGTCCTGCCCGTTCACATTATAGCTAAATTCTTTAATTAGTTGCAGATACTTTCTCTTTTCCAAATTTATAGATATATTTGGATTGTGCTCATTAGAAATGATTAGGTAATCTATCTCTTTATTCTTTAATTTGTCAAACTCTAAAAACTCTTTCTTATCAAAAAATACGTATATCCCACCATTTGAAGTATTAGTTTGAGATACGTTCAAATACCAATCAGGAATAGCACTGGTGTCGTTGTAGGCTACCACACCCTCTAAAGTTTCGGATGCATATTTCGAAGCTTCCTTTATTGACCTAAAAATATTTCTATGCATGTTCATGATATAAAAGCACCACAAAAGTGTCGATATTACAGTGAAAATCATAAATGAATTTTTTTTCCTTAAGTACAGGGCAATTAGTGAGAGAAACTGGATAAAAACAATTAAAGCAAATACTCTGTATCCAAGTATAAGAAATTGCAATTTTAAAAAATATTGACTGAAAATGTAAAAAAACAAAAAGAGTAAGAGAATTACCAAATCCGTAAAACGGAGTTTTTTCTTCTCGACGGTACTTTCAAAATAATTTTGCAAACAAATGGTAAGAATAATAATAAAAAAGGGTATTAAAGGAACGAAAAGTCTTGGTATGGCGGCAGGCCACAGTAGTATCAAAATAAGCTCAAGTATGATAAAGGTTGTTATACCAATGTTTTTAAGGAAAAACTGCAAGGTAACCTTAAATTTTTTAAAAATAAAATAAAAAGCTGATGTAAACCCAAAAATATACAAAATAGAGGAGAAATATATCCAAACCATTTTAAAATCGTAAATTCTACGTGTAGGTTCTTCGAAATATTTTGATTTAAAAGGGTTACGATACAAAAGCCAAGGAGATATCACCACTAACGTCGTTAATCCTAGAATAATTGCTTTGGAAAGGTTATGCAATAAAACACTAAATAATTTTTTAACATTTAACTTTTTAAAACTAATATCTTGATCAAAGAAAATTACCGCAAGAAAAGCTGAGCCAAATAAAATGTAGCCCTCAAACCTTGTCAAAATTGCTAAGGCACATATAAAGCCGAGAAGTATTATTTTTTTAATATTCAAATCTGACCATTTTGATAACAGGTAAAAAACCAGGAGTACAAAGAATGATAGGGGAACATCTGCCATAATTCTGAGAGACCAATACAGGTAAACAGGATTAAATATAAATAAAAACAAAGCCAATATCCGATATTTTTCTCTTTTTATATGAATTTGCGTTAATTTATCAAAAGTAAAAAAAGATAAAACCGAAAATACAAACATCACTACCCTACCCCAAAAAACAGCATCAACTGAAGCAGGTCTTATAGAAGTAAAAACAGAAAATAAGGGGGGTCTTTTCTCATCCTTGGGATAATTACCCTGTCGAATATATTCAGAGGCACGTAATATCCTGTAAGAATCTCCCCATTCGGCTGTATTTATATTAAAAAGAACAACGTGCAGTATCAAAAAAACTGCATAAACATAAAAACGAGCAGGGATTTTCCTAAAGAAGGTAATTTTGTTTTGCAAACTCATAAACTTTTTCTATTTCCTTAATTCTAGAATCCCACGAATATGAATGGGCAACTTTCTCAGAATCAACAAACTTCTTACCACTTTCAACAATTGTATAAATATAATTGGCAATATAACCGGGATCCAGATTTTCCAGATAATAAAGACCTTCAATATCTTCTGAAAGCTTAAAACCGGAGACTAAGCAAGGGACACCACAAGCCAAACCCTGCATAACAACCTTAGGCAAACCCTCCCACGAAGAGGGCAGAACAAAGAGATCGGATACCTGGTATGCTATTGGTGTTTCAGGATAAGGGGTGTATCCCGTAGCTATTACTCTATCACTTAATCCGCTTATTTTTATAGTCTCACTTATCTTACCCATATAAGTGGAATCTCCGGATCCAACTAAAAATAATTTATATTTCTTGGGAAGAAATTTCAATGCTTCAACCAACAAGTGGACATTTTTTCTTTCAGACATTATTCCATGATTTAGAATAACACGGTCATCTGTGTCAAAACCGATGTCTAGTCTTGATTTATCAATCTCATCAGGAGAAACACTAGTAAACAAATCGGGGTTAACTCCAGATTCAACAAAAAAACACCTTCTCTCGTCGGCACCATAATACTCAACAGCTTTTTTTAGATTTCCCTCACTAACAAATATACATGCTGCAGCTGATTTAACAGCGTTTTTATCAGAAAAAATTGAGAACGGCCATATAAGATATCTTGCCAAAGGAGATATTGGCTTATCCTGTATTTCCATCTGAACCCACCTGTCTTTTGCTACATTATGAAAATGAACCACCAAAGGTACTTTAAGTTCTTTTGCCCAGGGGAAAAATTTTTGCAGAAAAAACCTGTAAAGATAAATCCAAACAGCAAAATGCCCGTGAGAATGTATAATATCGGGTGAGTTCTTTCTCCTCCATGAAAGATACTTAAAAAACAAAACAACAGAACTGGTGAAAAATATCGTTCCGGGAAGAGGCTCCCTCATTATCGGGTTGACCTTTATATTCCCGGGCCTTTCAATTTCTCCCGCATGAGGCCACCTCCCGCAAAAAACCTCTACCTCATGACCGGCTCTCACTTGGCTTTCAGTAAGCTCGTAGGGATGCGGAGCTAAACCGTGCCAGGGAGGTGGCCAATCATATATTATTCTCAATATTTTCAATTCATAACCTCCATAAAAACTTTTTCGTAACTATCTATCATTTTACCAATTGTGAAATCTTTTTTCGCCTTTTCTTTTGAATGTTCTCCAAGCGTTGACCTTAAATTATCATCATCTATCATTTTTATGAGCTTTTCTTTAAAATCAATGATATCCCCAGCTTTAATCAAAAAACCCGTCTCCCCGTCACCCACAGCATCAGAAACCCC
>JAHYJU010000013.1 GCA_019428825.1 Patescibacteria group bacterium
CATAAATGGTCCTGATCTAAAACTTGATGAATGCGGTATTCCAAAGGAAATGGCTCTGGAACTTTTTAAACCCATGGTATTAAGAGAAATATTGGCAAGAGGTTATGCACCCAATGTTAAGAGTGCAAAATTTTATCTTGATACCAGAGTTCCTGAAGTTTGGGATATTCTCGAAGAAGTGGTTGAAGGTCATCCTGTATTTTTAAACAGAGCCCCTACTCTTTGGAGGCTTGGTATTCAAGCATTTTATCCAAAATTGGTTGAGGGTAACGCAATAAAACTTCATCTTTGCGTTTGTAAGGGTTTTAATGCTGACTTTGACGGTGACCAAATGGCTGTTCACGTGCCTCTAACAGAAGATGCTATAAAAGAGGCAAAAGAGGTGATGATTTCTACCAATAACTTACTAAATCCTTCCAGCGGATCTCCGATATCTATTCCTTCAAATATTATGCTTTTTGGTGTGTACTACATCACTTCAATAGACGAGAAATTACCTGTTTTGGATAGAGTTTACTCAGGTGAGACTGAGATGATGTATTCAATGGAGGTTAATGGAGAAATTGATCTTAGACAATTAGCAAAAGTAAGAGTAGGAAAAGATATCATTGATACAACACCCGGAAGAATTATTTTTAATAAATCACTTCCTGAGAATTACTCTTTTATCAACGAGGATATGGATAGAAAAAGAGTCACTCAACTTTTAACCAAGGTTTTAATAGAAGAGCCAAATGAAGTTGCTGTAAAGCTTATTGACGACATAAAGGATATCGGTTTGAAATATGGAACTATTTGTGGACAGTCCGTTTCTCTTGCTGACATTGATATACCTGAAGATAGGGATAGAATGATTGACGAGGGAAAGAAGTTGGTTATGGAAGTTGACGGTTACTACAAAAGAGGTCTTATAACAAAAGCAGAGGTTAGAAAACAAAAGGAAGATATTTGGAACAAGATAATAAATGATCTCGATAACGCGGTTTGGGATAATCTTGAGGATGATAACTCCGTAAAGATACTTGTTAGGTCCGGTTCTACAAAAGCATCCAGAGACCAGGTTAAGCAGTTAGCAGGTATGAAAGGTTTAATATTTGATCCGACAGGAAAAACGGTTGAAGTTCCAATATTTGGTAATTTTAAATTAGGTCTTTCTGCTCTTGAGTATTTTGTAGCTTCAAGAGGAGCAAGAAAAGGATTGGTTGATAAGGGATTAAAAACAGCTGATGCAGGTTATTTAACAAGAAGATTAGTTGATGTTTGTCAGGATGTAATAGTTAGAGAAGAGGATTGCGGAACCGATGAGGGAAGGGAAATGATTGTTGGTAGGGGCACCTTGCTTCAGAGTTTTTCAGATAGGGTAGTGGGTAGAATATTGGCAAAAGATGTTAAAGACGGTAGAAAAGTAGTTGTTAAAGCCAGTACATTTTTAACTGAGGATGATGTAAAAGATATTGAAAAAGCAGGAATCGAGAGAATATTGATCAGATCGCCTATGCACTGTGAAACCAGAAGAGGAATTTGTGCTACTTGCTACGGTTCTGATCTTATGACCGGTAAAATGGTAAAAGTTGGAACTGCTGTAGGTGTAGCAGCAGCCCAATCAATAGGAGAACCCGGTACCCAGCTTACTATGAAGACTTTCCATTCGGGAGGTATAGTCGGAAAAGACATCACACAAGGGTTACCTAGAGTTGAGGAGTTGGTTGAAGCCAGGGCACCTAAATTTTTATCAATAATGAGTGAGGCTTCAGGAACGGCAAGAATTGAAAAGAACGGTGATGAGAGAAAAATAATAGTTATCCCCACTGAAGCCGGAGAACAGGTTTTTGAATATAACGTAGATCCCGTCGAGGAAATTCTTATAAAAGATGGGGATACAGTTGCCAGAGGACAAAAACTTACAAGCGGTAACCTTAATCTTAGCGACTTATATAGAACAGTTGGTGTTGATGAAACAAAGAGATACGTAATAGAGGAAGTTCAAGGAGTTTATGCTTCTCAAGGAGTTACCATCAACGATAAACATTTAGAAGTTGTTGTTAAACAGATGTTTAATCATGTAAAAATTGAAGATACCGGAGATACCGAATTTATGGTTGGAGAACTTGTCACAAGAGCAAGATTTGACGAAGAAACCGAAAGGGTGCTTGCAAGCGGAGGTACCCCCGCTACCGGGAAACTTATAATGTTAGGTATCACTAAAGCTGCTTTAAACACGGATAGCTGGATGTCCGCAGCTTCATTTATCCATACAAGTAGTGTATTGACCGACGCAGCTTGCTCTGGTAAGGTTGACTACTTGTTAGGTCTAAAAGAAAATGTAATTATTGGACGCTTGATTCCAACAGGGGAAAGAGCGAGAATAGACTAAAAATGCCAACGATTAACCAACTTGTAAGAAAAGGAAGAAAAAAGAATATAAAAAAAGCAGGCACCCCTGCTTTAAAAGAGGTTTTTAATACTAAAAAGAGGAAAGTGCTAAAGCACGATGCTCCTTTAAAAAGAGGTGTTATCCTTTTAGTTAGAACACAGACTCCAAAAAAACCTAACTCTGCATTAAGAAAAGTTGCTAGAGTGAGACTTTCAAATAAAAGAGAAGTTACTGCTTACATACCTGGAGAGGGGCATAACCTTCAAGAACACTCTGTTGTTTTAGTCAAAGGAGGTAAGGTTCAAGATCTCCCCGGAATTAAATATGAAATTGTAAGAGGAACTGCTGACCTTGCAGGTGTTGAGAATAGAAAATCTTCAAGATCAATTTATGGCACAAGAAAGGCAAAGGAGAAAACTGTATGAGAGGTAAAAGAGCAAGAAAAAGACCAATAACCCCTGATCCTGTTTACAGGTCTAAAATAGTTTCCAGAATGATAAATATAGTGTTGGAAAGGGGTAAAAAGAGTTTGGCAAGACAGATAGTTTACGATTCTATGGAAAGACTAAATGAAGATGAAAAAGAAAGATTAAGAATGTTTGAACAAGCTGTTAAAAATGTTATGCCTCAACAGGAAGTTAGGTCAAAGAGGGTAGGAGGAGCTACATATCAGGTTCCTATGCCTTTAAAACACGATAGAGCAGAGGCTTTAGCAGTAAGATGGATAGTTGGTGCTGCTAAGTCAAAAAAGGGAAAGCCGATGGCAGATAGACTTTATGAAGTTTTAAATGATTCCCATCAAAATATTGGTGATGCTGTAAAGAAAAAGGATGAAGTTCATAGGATGGCCGAGGCTAACAGAGCCTTTGCACACTTTGCGAGGTATTAGTTATGGCTGTTGAAACAATGAAAAAAGAATATCCGTTAGAAAAGATTAGGAATATTGGAATTATTGCTCATATTGATGCCGGAAAGACCACTACTACAGAGAGAATTCTTTTTTATACAGGAAAATCACACAAGATAGGTAACATAGATGAGGGGACTACCCAAATGGATTGGATGGCTCAAGAAAGAGAAAGGGGCATTACAATTCAATCCGCTGCAACAACTTGTTTTTGGAATGACCATAGAATAAACATTATCGATACCCCCGGTCACGTTGACTTTACCGCGGAGGTTGAAAGATCTCTTAGAGTTTTGGATGGAGGTGTCATAGTTTTAGATGGTTCACAAGGTGTAGAACCTCAATCCGAAACTGTTTTTAGACAAGCTCAAAAATACGATGTACCCCTTCTATTTTTTGTAAACAAATTAGATAAAGTTGGTGGTGATTTTTTGATGTCAGTTGATTCGATATCAGAAAAACTTTCTAAAAAAGGTGTGGTAGTACAACTTCCCATAGGTCTTGAAAACGGTTTTATTGGTGTTGTTGATTTGATAGAGATGAAAGCTTATAAATTTGAAGGTGATGGTGGTGAAAATGTTGTTGAGTTTGATATTCCGGAAGATTTAGTTGATGATGCAAAAAAATACAGATCAATATTAGTTGAAAAAGTAGCTGAAGCAGACGATGCATTGATAGAGAAGTATCTTGGTGGTAATGAACTAACGACTGAAGAAATAAAATCAGGTTTAAGGAAATTGACAGTATCTACAGAAGTTTATCCTATCTACTGTGGTGCCTCACTTTCAAATAAAGGTGTTCAAAAAGTTCTTGATGGGGTTATTGATTACCTCCCCTCACCTAAAGATACTCCTGATATAAAAGGAGAAAATGTAGATACAGGTGAGAGTGTATCTTTAAAATCAGATGAAGAAGGACCTCTTGCAGCTTTGGCTTTTAAGATTCAAACAGATCCCTATGTAGGAAGATTGACTTATTTCAGAGTTTATTCGGGTAAAGTTTCTGCAGGATCTTACGTTTACAATTCTACAACAGGAAACAAGGAAAGATTAGGAAGAATTCTTTTGATGCATGCAAATCACAGAGAAGAGATTAAGGAAGTTTTGGCGGGTGAGATAGCGGCGGGTGTAGGTCTAGATGCAACAACCGGAGATACTCTATGTTCAGAGGAGAACAGAATTTTACTCGATAAGATAAGTTTTGCGGAACCTGTTATTGGAGTAGTCATAGAGCCTAAGACCAAAGCAGACAGAGATAAGATGTCTCAAATTATTAAGAAATTTTTAGAAGAAGACCCCACACTACAAATTAAATCAAATATTGAAACAGGGCAGACACTTTTGTACGGAATGGGAGAACTTCATTTGGATATTATAGTGGATAGAATGAAAAGGGAGTTTAATTTGGAGATAAATACAGGAAAACCACAGGTTGCATACAGAGAGACTATTAGAAAAACAGTTGAGCAAGAAGGGAAGTATATCAGACAATCTGGTGGCAGGGGGCAATATGGACATGTTGTAATTAAGGTCGAGCCTCTAGAAAGAGGCGAGGGTTTGAAATTCATAGATAAGATAGTTGGCGGATCTATACCAAAAGAATACGTACCTGCAGTAGAAAAAGGAATTAAAGAAGCTGCTGAGAGTGGTACCATAGCAGGTTATCCGTTGGTTGACTTTCAAGTTACTCTGTTCGACGGATCATTTCACGAGGTCGACTCATCTGAGATGGCTTTTAAGATGGCTGCTATAGAGGCTATAAGAGATGCACAAAGAGCTGCGGATACATTTTTGCTTGAACCAATTATGAAAGTTGAAGTAATTACTCCTGAGGAATTTATGGGTGATGTAATAGGTAACTTGTCTTCAAAAAGAGGAAAAATCGATGGTACTGAGCAAAAAGGTAATGCCCGAATAATTACAGGCAGAGTTCCTTTAGCTGAGATGTTTGGGTATGCTACAGAGCTTAGGGGTATGACTCAGGGAAGAGCATCATTTGTTATGGAGCCAAGTCACTACGAGGAAGTTCCATCGAACATTGCAGAGGGTTTAGCTAGAGAAAGTATTAGACGTTGATTTTTTGTTGTTGCGCTAAAAGTCTTGATTTTTTTAGTTTAATTTGATTAACTATCACTTGCTTTAGTAATTGTTTTTAGGCTAGAATAAAGCCATTCCGGACGGAAGCGAGTGCTTCTTTTGATTAAAGAGCTTTCGCAAACGTACAGAATGATGTTTCATAGCCAAAAGAAGTAATTTATTTACCGAAAGGAAAATTAAAATGGCAGATTTCGTAAGAAACAAAGAACATTTAAATATCGGTACTATTGGTCACGTTGACCATGGTAAAACTACCTTAACATCGGCAATTACCAAAGTACTTGCTGATAAAGGTATGGCTTCTTACAGGGAGTTTTCATCTATTGATAATGCCCCTGAAGAAAAAGAAAGAGGTATAACAATTAACATCACTCATGTCGAGTATGAGACCGAAAAAAGACACTACGCACACATAGATGCTCCCGGCCACAAAGACTACATAAAAAACATGATTACAGGTGCTGCACAGATGGATGGTGCAATTCTCGTTGTATCGGCTCCTGATGGACCAATGCCTCAGACTAGAGAGCATATTTTACTTGCCAGACAGGTAAACGTTCCTGCAATGGTTGTTTTCATGAACAAATGCGATATGGTTCAAGACGCAGAGATATTGGATCTCGTTGAACTGGAGGTTAGAGAACTTTTAAGTAAGTATGGATTCCCCGGTGATACTACCCCAATAATAAGAGGCTCAGCCTTAAAGGCTTTAGAAGGAGATGCAGAAGCTGCAAAAAGTATCGAAGAATTGATGAGTGCAGTTGATGATTTTATCCCAACACCTGAAAGAGAACTTGATAAACCTTTCCTGATGCCTGTTGAGGATGTATTCACAATTTCCGGAAGAGGTACAGTTGTTACGGGCAGAATCGAAAGAGGAGTTGTAAGTCTAAATGAAGAAGTGGAAATTGTTGGTATTAGAGATACTAAGAAAACAACAGTCACGGGTGTAGAAATGTTTAAGAAATCCATGAAGGAAGGACAAGCCGGTGATAATGTTGGAATATTAGTTAGAGGTATAGAAAGAACTGATGTAGAAAGAGGTCAGGTTCTTGCTAAACCCGGTTCAGTAAAACCACACACAGAATTTGAAGCAGAAGTTTACGTATTATCAAAAGAAGAAGGTGGTAGACATAAACCATTTTTCTCAGGTTATAGACCACAATTCTATGTGAGAACAACTGACGTTACCGGTGAGACAGCACTCCCTGAAGGAGTAGAGATGGTTTTACCCGGTGATAACGTGAAAATGATAGTAAAACTCATTACCCCAATAGCTTTAGAAGAAGGAATGAGGTTCGCTATTAGAGAAGGTGGTAACACTGTTGGTCACGGAGTTGTAAGTAAAGTCATCGCGTAATTAAAGAAGATTTTTTAGAGGCCCCGCCGAAGGCGGGGCCCCTTTTATCTGTATATGGCAAAAGGCAAAAAAGAAAAAGACACAAAAATAAGAATTAAACTTAAATCCTATGATAGTAGGATAATTGATCTTAGTTGCTCAAAGATTGTTGATACTGCAATAAGAACAGGGGCTCAAATAGTAGGTCCCGTACCATTACCTACAAAAACCGAAAGATTTACTGTCATCAGAGGTCCGCATATAGATAAAAGGTCAAGGGAGCAGTTTGAGCTTAGAACCCATAAAAGAGTTATAGACGTAATGAATCCGACATCATCTACAATCGAGACTTTATCGAAATTGAGTTTACCTGCTGGGGTTGGCATTTCGATAAAGATGTAGTATTCTATCTTGTTTTTGATATATTAGGCAGTTAGTTTAAAATTAATGATAAATTTTAGAACATAAAAATAGGTTGAAAAAGGGTATCTGAGGCAGGCGCCCTTGGGGCGCTTATTTTTTTTGAAAAGTTAGGTAAGATAATAAAAATGGATAATTTAGTAGGAAAAAAACTGAATATGACACAGGTCTTTGGTGAGAATGGGAAAGTAACTCCTGTTACCATCATTGCTTTTGATTCCGGAGTGACTCCTGATTTGGAGAGTAAAGATGTTGTTGTTGTTGGAAAATCCAAAGGAAAGGGTTTTGCAGGTGTTATGAAGAAGTGGGGTTTTCACGGCGGTCCTGCTACAAGAGGTCAAGGTATAAAAGCCAGAACTCCCGGTTCTATTGGTTCTCAAACTCCCGGAAGGGTTTTAAAGGGTAAGAAAATGGCCGGAAGAATGGGTAATGAAAGAGTTACTATTAAGGGTTTAAAAATTGTAAAAGCTCTACCCGATTTACAGCAAATTATGGTTTCAGGACCTGTTCCGGGTGCTAGGAATTCAAAAATAGAGATTAAGTTTTTAGAAGAAAATAATTAATAAATATGAAAATAGACGTATTAAACCTAAAAGGTGAAAAAATTGAACAAATAGATTTAAACAAAGATGTATTTGGTTTTGAACCTAATTTTGAAGTCCTGAAGCAATACATTAGAGTTTACGAATCAAATCAAAGACAAGGTACCTCTTCTACCAAAACTAGGGCTGAGGTTCGTGGTGGTGGTGTAAAGCCTTGGAGGCAAAAAGGTACAGGTAGAGCAAGACACGGGTCTATTAGAAGTCCTATTTGGGTTGGCGGAGGTGTTGCACACGGTCCTAAACCTAAGAGTTGGAGACTTTCTATGCCCCAAAAAATGAAAGAAAATGCTTTAAAATCAGCTCTTTCAATCAGAATGAAGGAAGGAAAAATAGTAGTTATAGACAATGTTAATATGGAGAAACCAAAGACTAAAGATTTTGTAGAAGCTTTAAAAAAACTTAATTTAGAAGGAAAAATAGCTTTAGTGTACTCTGGAGACGTTGCTAATTTAGTTAAAAGTTCCAGGAATATACCCGGGGTTACTTTGGTAAACTCTGTTAGATTGGGAGCATACAATGTAATAAAAGTCCCAACTTTAGTATTTTTAAAGGATGCAATTTTGAATGTTCAGGAAAGGTTTTCTAAATGAGATTAAGTAAATCAATAATAAAACCAATAATTACGGAAAAATCTTACGATCATGCTTCGTACGGAAAGTACGTTTTTAAAGCGGCATTAAAGGCCAGCAAAGGTTCAATAAGAAATGAGATAGAGGATATTTACGGGGTTGACGTAGTTGAGGTTAAAACTGCTATAATGCCCGGTAAATCTTCCAGAATAGGTAAGACCAGATTATTTTCGAAACCATCCAGGTGGAAAAAAGCCGTTGTTAAGTTAAAGGAAGGTCAAAGTATTGACCTTTTTCCAAAGGATAAATAAGGATTAAAATGATAAAGACTTATAAACCTACAAGTGAAGGACTAAGAACAAGAAAAACCTTGGTAAAGGGAGTTGAGGATGTTAGACCTTTGAAATCCTTAACAAAGGGGAAGGTAGGTCCTTCCGGAAGAGGTAGAGGAAAAGTTTCAAGTAGACATAAGCAAAGAGGAGCTAAAAGACTTCACAGGGAGATAGATTTTAAAAGAAACAAATACGATATTCCTGCTAAAGTTGTTAGTATACAAGATGATCCCAATAGAGGCCCCAATATAGCTCTTTTAGCATATGCTGACGGTGAGAAAAGATATATAATTGCCCCTGAAGGTTTAGAAGTTGGAACGACAGTTATTTCCGGAGAGAATGCTGATTTATCTTTGGGAAATAGTTTACCTATGTCAAAGATTTCTATCGGTACTCCTATCCATAACATTGAGATAAATCCTAAAGCAGGGGGAGTGTTGGCTAGGGGAGCAGGTAATCAAGCTCAAATTATTGCAAAAGAAGGCGAGCATGTTAATGTGAAGCTTCCCAGCGGTGAGGTTAAAAAGATTCCCGGGGTGTGTTATGCTACCATCGGAGTAGTAGGAAATGTAGATAAAAGGAATACTGACTTAGGTAAGGCCGGAAGAAATAGGCATTTAGGTAGAAGACCACATGTTAGAGGAGTCGCTATGGGTGACCCCCATAGAGATCACCCTCATGCAGGAAAGTACAGTACTTCAGGTATCGGTTTGAAATCGCCTATGACACCTTGGGGTAAGAAAACAATGGGAGTTAAGACTAGAAAAAGAAAGAGAACTGATTATACAATTGTTAGTAGGAGAAAGGGTAAAAAGAAGTAATTTCTTATAAGGAGAAACTATGTCTAGATCACTAAAAAAAGGAATTTTTGTAGATGAAAAATTAATGAAAAAAGTAAATAAAGCCTTGGAGGGTGATAGAAAACCTATTAAAACATGGTCACGAAGGTCCACTATAATACCTGAAATGGTAGGTCTTACATTTGAGGTTCATAATGGTAAAAAGCACATTCCTGTATTTGTAACAGAGTCTATGGTTGGGCATAAACTTGGTGAGTTTTCTCCCACAAGAACTTTTAGAGCTCACTCATCTAAGAAAGGAACTGCATAAAGATGTACGATGTTAAGATTACTGCAAAACATATGGGAGCAAGGGTTTCACCAAAAAAGGTGGGAATTGTGTTGGATTTAATAAGAGGAAAAGATGTAATGGATGCAAAAAAGATTTTGGTTTTTGATACAACCAAGCCTTCGGAAATTGTATTAAAGTTGTTAAGATCGGCTGAAGCAAATGCTGTAAATAATGATAAGATGCAAAAAGAAAAATTATTTATAAATAGAATATGGGTTAGCGGTGGTCCTATGCAAAAAAGGATGAAAGCAGGGTCTAAAGGTAGAGTAGATCCTATTTTAAAAAGATATAGTCATATTTATGTAAGTTTAGCTGAAAGGACTGAAAAATAATGGGTCAGAAAATAAATCCGATAGGATATAGAATTGGAATATCAAAAAACTGGACATCCAGATGGTTTTCATCTAAGAAGGATTACGCCAATCTTTTACTGGAAGATAAAAAGATTAGAGATCTCTTGGAAAATAAATTAAGTACTGCTGGTTTGAAAATTATTGAAATCGAAAGAACCGAAAACGAGGTAAGCGTTTTGATAAAAGTATCAAAGCCCGGAGTTGTTATTGGTAGAGGAGGTACTGGAGTTGAGGAGTTAGAAAAAGAGATAAAAAAGATAACCAAAGGAAAAGTCAAAATTACAGCTGAGGGTGTAAAATCGTCTGAAATTGAAGCCCAGTTAGTTGCAGACTACATTTGTAGACAACTAAAAAGAAGAATTCCTTACAGAAGAGTTGTTAATTTTGCATTAAGTTCTGCAATCGACAAAGGTGCTAAGGGAATAAAGATTAGATTGGCCGGAGTTTTGAGCGGAAGTAACACTATTTCAAGATCTGAGACCTACAAAGAGGGCTCAGTTCCTGCTCAAACTTTGAGAGCTGATATTGATTATGCACAGGTTCATTGCCAAATGCTTTTCGGAACAATTGGTATAAAAGTATGGATTCATAAAGGGGAAATAGAGCTTTAAAATTGGAGAAAATATTATGTTGATGATGCCAAGAAAAGTAAAATTCAGAAGACAGCAAAGAGGAAATAATAGGGGCATTGCCGTTAGAGGTGCGGAAATTGCTTTTGGAGATTTTGCATTAAAGGTTACCGATAGGTGCCTTTTATCTTCAAGACAGCTTGAAGCGGCAAGAAAAGCTATAACACATGAAACCAAAAGAGGTGGGAAACTTTGGATAAGAGCATTTCCGGATAAACCGGTTGCAAAAAAAGCCAATGAATCCAGAATGGGTAGTGGTAAGTCTGCCACCGATCATTATGCCGCTGTTGTAAAACCGGGAAAAATAGTTTTTGAACTTGCCGGGGTGACTGAAAGTGTAGCAAAGAGTGCTTTTGCTAAGGCATCGGCTAAACTTCCGGTTAGCACAAAGTTTGTAAAGAGGGATCAGTAAAATGATAGATATTTTAGAATTTAGAAAAAAAACTATAGAAGATTTAAACAAAGAACTTACTAAGGTTCAAAAAGATTTGCAGAATACCGTTTCGGATGTTTTGCAAGGTAAAGAAAAAAATGTTAGAAAAGTTGGTTTGTTAAAAAAAGATGTAGCAAGGATAAAAACAATAATTAATGAAAAATTTAATGAGGAACAAAAATGAGCATAAAAACATTTAAAGGAAAAATTGTATCGAATAAAATGCAAAAAACAGTTGTTGTTGCTATTGAGATGCCAAAGAGACATCCTATTTACGAAAAGACTATAAAATACACTAAGAGAATAAAAGCAAGAGATGATATTGGTCTTTCAGTTGGGGATGAGATAATAATTGAGGAATGTAAACCATTTAGTAAGGAAGTTTCTTTTAGAGTGGTAGGTAAAATTTCAGAAGAGGAGAAAAAGTAGATATGTTACCCGTTGGAGCTTCATTAAAACCGGCTGATAACTCAGGAGCAACAATGCTTAAAATAATAGGTATACCCGGATCCAATAAAAAATCCGCGAGGATTGGGGATTTGGTTACGGTTGTAGTTAAAGGAGCTTCATCAACAGGAGTAGTTAAAGACCACTCTATAGTAAAAGCAATTATAGTTAGAACAAAAAAAGAGGTTAGAAGAAAAGACGGCAGTTACATTAGATTTGACGATAACGCCGCAATTGTAGTTGATAAAGATAAAAATATGATAGGAACAAGAGTATTTGGGCCGGTAGCTAGGGAAATAAGGGATAGAGGTTACACTAAGATAGTTTCTTTGGCCAAGGAGGTACTATAAATATGAAAATAAGAAAAGAAGACAAGGTAAAAGTAATATCAGGAAAAGATGTCGGTAAAGTATCTAAGGTTTTGAAAGTTTTGACATCTAAGAATAAGGTAGTTGTTGAGGGTGTTAATATGGTGAAAAAACATGTTAAGCCAGGTACCGTGTCAAAGGAAGGTGGGATAATAAGCATAGAGAAGGCAATAGACATTTCTAATGTTATGTATTACGATGAGAAGTTAAAAAGCACAACCAGAGTTGGTTACAAAATAATTGACGGGAAAAAATTTAGAGTTTCAAAAAAGACCGGAGAAATTTTAGATAAAAAGATATGAATAGGCTAAAAGAAGAATATAACAAAAAAATAGTTCCGGAAATATTAAAAGAGTTCAATCTTAAGAATATTATGGAAGTTCCGGGAATAACTAAGGTTAGTGTAAACTCGGGTATTGGTCCTTTTAGGGAAAATAAAGAAGCTGTGGAATCATTTGCTGATGAGTTGTCTGAAATAGCAGGCCAGAGGGTTTTTGAGAGAAAAGCGAGAAAATCAGAGGCAGGTTTCAAGATTAAGCAGAATGACATAGTTGGTTTTACCGTAACCCTAAGAGGTGATAGAATGTGGGCGTTCTTAGATAAACTGATTAACATAGGGTTTCCTAGAATTAGGGACTTTAGGGGTTTTGATCCCGAATCTTTTGATGAGAATGGAAATTATTCTTTGGGTATAAGGGAGCACGTTATATTCCCCGAGGTTAATCCTAACACCACAAAAGGTATAAGGAGTTTACAGGTGACAATTGTTTTTAATGGTGATAATAAGGAGCAAAACAAGTTTTTATTGCAAAAGTTGAATTTCCCTTTTACTATGGAAGCTCAAGTTTAGAAAAATAGGAAAAATTATGGCTAAAGAAGCATTAATACAAAAACATAAGAAAAAACAAAAATTCTCTTCTAGAGAGTATAACCGATGTTCTCTTTGTGGAAACCCTAGAGGATACATGAGAAGGTTTAAGATGTGTAGGAAATGTTTTAGGGAAATGGCCCACAAAGGTGAGCTTCCCGGAGTTAGAAAGGCTAGTTGGTAGCATATGAGTGTAGATAGATTATCAAACATGATAAGCGCAATAAAAAATAGCTCTATGGCAGGTAGAGATACTTTGGAATTACCTTATTCAAGGGAATGTGAGGATGTAGCAAAGGTTTTAAAAAGTAGGGATTTGATAGATGAAGTTAAAGTTTTTAAAAAAGAGAATAGTTCGACAAAAATGCTTAGTTTGAAACTTTCGAGAGACGGGGAGATTGTCAAACTTTCTCAGGCCAAAAGAATATCCAAGCCCGGAAGAAGAATCTACAGGGGTTACAAAGATATAAAACCTGTTTTAAGCGGATTGGGAGTTTTAGTTATATCTACATCCAGAGGAATTATGGACGGTAAAGAAGCCAAAAAGAAAAAATTAGGAGGCGAAGTTATTTGTGAGGTTTATTAAACATGAGTAGAATAGGAAAAAAACCAATTGAAATACCGCAAGGAGTAACCGTAGACATTACGGATAATAATGTTTTCGTAAAAGGTCCAAAAGGTGAAATATCTTTTGACTTTGAGAAAGATGTTGAAGTTAAAAAGGACGGCGATATCATAAATGTTGAGATGGTTGGTAAGAGTAAAAATGCCCCGGCATTGTGGGGTTTAACCAGAGCTATGATATCAAATTTAATAGAGGGTGTTACAGAAGGGTTTGAAAAAAAGCTTGAATTAGTGGGAGTTGGTTACAGAGCTAAACAAGTATCCCCTAATGAGATATCTATGACGCTTGGGTTTTCACATCCTGTGGAGTTTAAATCTCCCGAGGGCGTTGAAATAAAAGTTGAAGATAATACTCATATTACCGTCTTGGGAATAGATAAACACCTCGTTGGTCTTACGGCTGCAAATATCAGGAAGATAAGAAAGCCCGAGCCTTATAAAGGCAAGGGAATCAGGTACGAGGGAGAAGTTGTAAGAAGAAAAGCCGGTAAAGCCGGAAAGATAGGATCAGGAGCATAAATATGTACCATGTTAAATTAAGAAAAAATAACAGAGAAAAAAGAAAACTTAGAATTAGGAGTAAGGTTTTTGGAACTTCAAAAACACCTAGATTATCTGTTTTCAGATCAAATAATTTTATTTACGCACAAATTATTGATGACGAAAAAGCTAATACTTTAATTGAATTCTCATCTAAGAAATTAAGTGATACTAAAGGTTTGAACAAGACTCAGGAATCTTTTGAAGTTGGTAAGGAGATAGCAAAAAGGGCTCTTGAGAAAAAAATAGATAGTGCAGTTTTTGATAGAAGCGGGTACAGGTATCACGGTCGTGTAAAAGCCGTTGCTGATGGGGCAAGAGAGGGGGGTTTAAAAATATGAGAAAAGAAGAAAATAAAAATTATATAAAAGCTGCAAAAATAACTGAAATTGAAGAAAAGATAATTGAGATTAAAAGGGTATCAAAAAAAACCAAAGGTGGAAATACAATAGGTTTTACAGTCCTTGTAGTGGTTGGTAATAGGGATGGCAAGGTTGGATACGGATACGGTAAGGCTAGAAACGTCGCCGACGCTATAAAAAAGGCAATGTCTTCGGCTAAAAAGAAAATGTATAACATTAAGTATGATGGTAAAACAATTGCTCATGAGGTAACTGCTAAGATCGGGGCATCTAAAGTTTTGTTGAAACCCGCTCCCGAAGGTACGGGTATAATTGCCGGAGGTTCTGTTAGAATAGTTGTTGACTTGGCAGGAATTAAAGACATTTCATCAAAAGTTTTAGGTTCCAATAACAAGCTTTTAAATGTAAGAGCTACTATAAAAGCACTACAAAAATTAAAAAAATAATATGGAATTACATAATTTAGAAAAATTTAAAAAAGACAGGAACAAAAAACGAGTGGGTCGTGGTATTGGTTCAGGAAAAGGCGGTCATACCGTAGGTAAGGGTCAAAAAGGACAAAAGTCAAGAAAAGGTGCTAAACCTAACTTGGGTTTTGAAGGAGGGCAGTCCCCTCTTTACAAAAGATTACCTCAAATAGGAGGTTTTAGAAATCCTGTTTCAAAAGATATTCAGATAGTAAATCTTGAAGTATTCGACAAATTTAAAGACGGGGATGAAGTTACTCCTATAAGTTTGATTCAAATGAAAATTATAAAAAAGGTTCCTTCGGGAGGAGTTAAGATTTTATCTAAAGGTGACATTACTAAAAAAGTAAAATTGAATGGTTTTAAATTTTCTAATAAAGCTAAAGAAAAGATTGAAAGTTTTGGCGCAACTATAAATGCTTAAAATATTCAAACTTCCTGATTTAAGGAAGAAAATAATTTTCACACTTCTTATTGTTGCAATATTCAGGCTACTGGCACATATACCCGTTCCCGGCGTTGATACATCTTCTATAAAAGCTTATCTTGAACAAAGTGTCTTTTTTGGATTTTTTGATCTTTTTAGCGGTGGTGGATTTCAAAACTTTTCCGTAGTTACTCTTGGCTTGGGACCTTATATCAACGCTTCTATCATAATTCAGCTTTTAACCATGCTAATTCCATCCCTGGAGGAGCTTTCAAAGGAAGGTGAGTTTGGACAAGAGAAAATTAATATGTACACAAAGATATTGGCTGTTCCTATGTCTTTTGTTCAATCCTACGGAATTTATTTTCTTTTAAGTAAACAGGGAATTATCAACACCTTAGTTGGTCTTGATTTAATAATTCTAATACTTACCTTTACGGCAGGTTCCATGTTTCTTGTTTGGCTTGGGGATTTGGTGACCGAGCACGGCGTCGGTAACGGTGTTTCCCTCTTAATATTTGTCTCTATAATAAGTAGGTTACCTGCCAGTGCACTATCTGTCGTAACGGGAATTATGTCCTCCAACTATGTTAGTACCATAATTCTACTTGTACTTATAGTTCTAGTAGTTTTAGGTGTGGTTTTGGTTAACGAAGGAACAAGAAATATTCTATTGGAGTATGGTAGGAGAGGTGAAAGATCTCAAAAAGTTACGAACTACTTACCAATAAAGATAAATCAGGCGGGAGTAATCCCAATTATTTTTGCTGTTTCAATAGTTTCAATCCCCGGCTTAATTGGCGGTCCCTTTATCGCTTCGGCTAGACCAACTTTAGTTACAATAGGAAATTTTTTGATAACCTACTTTCAATCAAATACTTTATCTTACAATGTGCTTTACTTTTTACTTGTTGTTGCTTTTACATTTTTTTACACTTTTATCCAATTTAATCCTGAGAAAATTGCCGATGATGTTAAAAAAAGAGGCGGTTTTATTCCAGGAGTTAGACCCGGAATATCTACATCTCAATATTTGAAAAAAATAGTTTTAAGAGTGACATTAGCAGGATCTCTATTTTTAGGTCTTATAGCGATTCTTCCGTATTTTACCCAATTTATATTTGGTCCCAATGCTATTTCAATAGGTGGTACCAGCCTTTTGATATCAGTTTCCGTTGTTTTAGAAACAGTCAGACAAGTTGAATCTCTTATGGTCACAAGAAGTTACGAAAAGTTCTTGGGATAACTTACATTTACTTGGTAAAATATTTTTATGTTTGACAAAATAAAAGAACTTAATAAATTCAAGCAAGCACAGAGTAAAATTAAAAAGCAAATGGAGGATATTTCCGCATCCAGAGAAAAGGACGGTATTATGATAGTTGTCAGAGGTGATAAAAAGATTCAAAAGATTGAGATAGACGGAGAAGACCAAAAGGACTTAAAGGATTTGATTAACGATACTTTTAGTGATGTAGATAAAAAAGTAGAGAAACAAATGAGAGGTCAGTTAAAAGACTTAGGTTTACCTGATTTTTAGTTTTTCCTTAAATAATTTTTATGAAAATACTTTTAATAGGTCCGCAGGGAAGCGGTAAGGGCACAATAGGAAAAAAATTAAGTGATTATTTAAATATTCCTCTGATATCTGCCGGTCAGATATTAAGAGATTTACCGGAACAACATTCCAGAAAAGAAGAAATAGATTCTCACATGGAAAGGGGCGAGCTTGTACCACAGGATATGGTAGCAGATCTTTTAAGAGAGGAAACTTCCAAAGAACGTTGTAGAAACGGTTTTATTTTTGATGGTTGGGGTAGGGCTATGATAGATCTTGAATATTATGACCCCGGTTTTGACAAAGTGGTGTATTTTAATATTCCTCCCGAGCTTTCTGTTAAAAGACTTTCATCAAGAAGAACCTGTGAAAGTTGTGGAGAAATATTCAATATAATTACAGTCCCTCCTAAAGTAGATGGTGTGTGTGATTTTTGCGGGGGGAATTTGGTTCAAAGAGAAGATGATACTGAAGAAGCTGTGAGAAGAAGACTTGATATTTTTAACAATAAGACCATGGAAGTAATAGATCATTTTAGAGCCCAAGGAAGGTTAATAGAAATTGACGGTTCAGGTACACCGGAGGAAGTTTTTCAACTGGTTTTGCCAACGCTAGAATAACCATATAATGATATAATTTTTATAATGTCTGATATTTCAAGCCGAGAAAATGAAAATTCAAATATTGTAAAATACTGGCGTAAAGAGCCAAAATCCATTGAAAAATTCCAATTTGTATATCACTTTTTACCTAAAGAAGAGAAAAAAAGAAGAGCCGACCTTTTAGACAATAAAGCAATTCTTATCTACTGTATTATAATATTTTTTGTTACAGCGGCTTTTAGATTCATTCCCAAGGTTGCTCCCGGAGTTTTAGGTTATGCGTCAGATATAAATATTTCAGATCTTCTAAAATACACTAATAAAAAAAGACAGGAAAATGGAGCTTCAAACCTTACTTTAAATTCAAAGCTTTCTGCAGCAGCTGAGAAAAAGGCAAGGGATATGTTTGAGGATGGTTATTGGGCTCATGTGGCGCCGGATGGTACGGAACCGTGGGATTTTATAATCGGAGAAAATTATGAATATATTTACGCCGGAGAGAATTTAGCCAAAAACTTCTCAACTTCTAGGGAGGTTGTTGAAGCTTGGTTTAAATCCCCATCGCATAAAAGTAATTTAATAGGTACTAATTATGACGAAGTGGGATTTGCTGTTGTAAATGGCGTAATGGACGGGTACGAGACAACACTTGTAGTACAAATGTTCGGAAGACCGAGACAGCCCTCAATGGTAGCTGCAGTGTATGAAGAAAATACAATACCCCAACAACCCCAAGTAAGTATAGAAAAGGTCTCAGCGGAAGTAATCCCGACGCAGGAAGAGATAGTTTTAGAGGATTTTGATGTTACCGAGGAAACAGAAGAAATGATTCAATTTTCAGTACCTGTAAATACAGAGCCTTTTGTCGATGTTACAACGGCTACAAAGAGTATCAGTTTAGCATTTGGTGGTTTTGTGGGATCTCTTCTTGGCATCGATGTATGGTACTCAAGGAAGAAAGGTATAAGAAAACTCACCGGTCAGACTTTAGCCCATATCATGATACTTTTTGTGGTTGTCGCCAGTATTTGGTTTGTATTTAGACCGGGAATAGTAATTTAGGAGGCGATACTATGATGGAGAATTTAAAAGAACATAGAGTAGAGTATTTTATACTTACAATTGTCTTATCGGTATTTATTGTCCTAATTTATTTTTTTAGGTTTAACAAAGGTATGCTAATTCTCTTAACGGGAATCGGTTCTGTTTTTTACATACTTTGGGGTATAATCCATCACTGGATTAGAGGTAAGTTGACTAGGAGCGTGGCTTACGAGTATCTTCTCTTTGGGTTCCTAGTATTTTTATTGTTTTTTACTGTCTTAAGTTTTTAATATATGAAAATAGTTGTTGTTATACCAACATATAATGAGGCTAAAAATATCGGTCGAATGATGGATGCTTTGGATTTAGAGTTTAAAGAAATTAAATCTCATGATTTATCAATTTTGGTTGTAGATGATAGTTCCCCTGACGGTACAGCGGATGTAGTAAGAAAAAAGATAGAAGAATACCCATATAACAAGATATTGGTTAGAAAAAATAAAAATGGTTTAGGGGCGGCGTATGTTGATGGTTTTAAATTCGCTATGAGAGAGATGGGGGCCGATGTAATAGTTGAGATGGACGCAGATTTTCAGCATGATCCTAAAGAACTGGCTAATTTAATAAAAGAAATTGATAACGGTTATGACTACATAATTGGCTCCAGGTTTGTTAAGGGAGGTAGCATTCCTGAAGAATGGGAGTTAAAAAGAAAATTATTCAGCAAAATGGGTAACCTGGTTTCTAAAATTATCTTAGGAATAAGAGGGGTTACCGACTTCACAACAGGTTACAAAGCTTCCAGAGTAAAAGGCTACGTTGATGCTATAAACTTAGATAATATTTTGTCGCAGGGATTTGCCTACAAAATAGATCTTTTATATAAGATGCACAAGGTAGGTGCAAAAATAAAGGAAGTGCCCATACAGTTCGGGTTGAGGGACGAGGGAGACTCAAA
>JAHYJU010000014.1 GCA_019428825.1 Patescibacteria group bacterium
ATTTGGAGTAGATCTGTTATTTATTTCCCTGCAGATCGTAGATTTATCTACACCTAGTTTATTTGCAATCACAGAAGCTTTATACTGTTCATTAAGTAATATTTCTATTACTTTCCGATCTGCAACGGTTATTTGTTTGTGCATACGAATATTTTAACCGTTGCATTTGGAATTAGAACCTAAGATTCAATTATTTAATAATGTTATAATTACAATGTTACCTATGTGGTGGGAAGTAGTAAAAGCTATACTCTTTATAGGATTTGTTTTACCAATTATTATTTACTTATTAGGAGGTACTGCATATTTGATATTTTCATACTGGAGGGAGGTAGGATTGGTTATTTTAGGCATTATTGTGTTAATAATGCTTTATTCTTATAGAAATTCGTTAGATAATAAGAGAAGAAAAGAACAATATCAAAATGCATATTTCAACTGTATGTACACAGTAAGAAAAGTATACATTGATGACTGGAATAAAACCTGCAGTTTCTATGGATTGAATGATGAGTGTGAGCTACCTAACGAAATAGCAAATGTAAAAAAGTACCATTACACACAAGCCGTTAATACTTGTGAATCAAAATACCCAAATTATCTTAGATAGTCTAACTCTATAAAAACTTACTGATTTAGAATCATGTTGAATAAACATTTACTTCAGCTATAAATTCCAATCCTACACTCATAAAATAATTCCATATCTCATTCCTTACGCCCCAAACTTCAAAAAACAATATTAGCTACTATTTTCTTTACGATTATTATCACACTATGTTTTGAAGATAATTCTAAATTATTTTATTAAATTTAAAGGTTTCTTGTAAGTTTATTAAATACAATCTTCCTTAGAAATCGAAACCAATATCTCTTGGGATGTCTCTTTTACGACATAGAAATATTCAAGAATAACTCCTTGTTCTAAGAAATATGCCGTATCCGCATCACTACAAATATCTGGCATAATTACATTTTTCATATCGGTATTTGTAACCTGACTCATATCAGCTCCAGTGATTATGAAGTGGCGACGAATTGCTTTACCTTCGGCTGTCATATCTACGAATTGCAAATGTTCATCTACTTTTATAGGAAATTCCATATCAACTTTAGCCAATTTAACGTACGATTCCAAATTGTCCAAATTTACTTGTTCCCAAACAGTACTGGGGACTTCACTTACTGCGAGGTTAACTTCCTGGTTACAATTTGTACAATTACAGCTTGAGTTTTTAATTACTATAGACAAGATTAGAAATAAAAGAGAAATTAATAATAAGCCCCAACTTATAAACTGTCTTTTCATACCATCATTATACACGAGAAGTCCTTATCTAATATTGATCCTAGGTTCTAATTCCAAATGCAACGGTTAAAATTTTTCGTATGATATACTTCCTCCATATAAACTTAAAAAATACTCACATGTCAAAAATCTCTATCTCTGCGATAGTTCCTGCGTATAATGAAGAGAAAACCATAGCTGATTTGATATCAGTATTACAAAAATCCTCACTTATAAATGAAGTTATCTGTATAAACGATGGCTCTTCGGATAATACAAAAAAAATACTAAAACAATTTGAAAAAAATATTGTAATAATAGATTTGGAAAAGAATCAAGGCAAAGGAAATGCATTAGCTCAAGGAACAAAGAAAGCTAATGGTGACATAGTGATATTCCTAGATGCAGATCTAATATCACTATCTGAGAAACACATACAACTTCTTACAGAACCTCTTCTAAAACATACCCACAAAGTGGTAATGGGGTACATGGTAGGAAACTTAAATTTTAGCATTTCCAAAGAGCTTACAGGGCAACGTGCATATTTTAGAAGAGACTTATTACCTAATTTAGAAGAAATCTCGAAAACAAGATTTGGTGTAGAAATATTTTTAAACCATCTTTTTTCACAAAGAGAAACAAAGAAAATAGTTTTACCGGGACTTAGTAGTCTTTTTAAATATGAAAAACAAGCTCCTGAAACTGCTATAAAGGAATATCTAAAAGAAGGAGTTGAGATTGCGAAAGTGATTGGAAATAGGGAAATATTGCCAGACAGTGATTTTAAAATTATTGCTGAAATATTAAATATAACGAACATGAAGGAGCTACAAACAAAGATTAATACTATAACAAATACAAGAATCAGAAAGATATTAAATAAATATTTTTTTAAGTATCTTAAAGAATCACGAAGAGACAATAGTTGAAAGCTTTCTTAACCTTGATTTGTATTTCTTTATATAGGATTTATTATAATCAATATTGTATTTGTTTGATATAATAGTAACAATTTATTTTAATAGGCAAGAAAAAATGACAATTGAACTCTTAAAAGACCTTTGGTTACAAACATACAACACCGAAGGGAAACCAGACTGGTCACATATACTCCCCTACTATGATAAAGAAATATTTTTCAAAGATACTATCCAAGAAATACATGGCATAGAAGAATTTTCCGCTATGACCCAACGCTTAACAAAACGCTCAAAACAATTAAACATGGCCATCATAAATGCAGTTAAGGATGGAGACAAAATATTCATAGAATGGGAAATGACTCTTAGTTTCAAAAAATATCCAAGCTCTATACTTCACGGAGCAAGCAGAATTACCCTAAGTAAGCAAGGAAAGATTAAAGAACAAAGAGACTATTACGACCTTTGGGGAGATATATTTGATAATATACCAAGGTTTAATAAGGCATACAGAAAATTTGTAAAAAACAAATTTGGATAAATATGAATAATAAATTTCTCAAGTACTTTAAAGAATACAAATGGTCTAACATATTCTCGATGATTAAGAATAATAGATTAGATCCTAAAATATGTGACAAAGATTTTAAGAACAAACTCGTTGTAATCACAGGAGCTACATCTGGTATTGGCTATTCTACTGCCAACAAATATGCCTCTAAGGGTGCCAACCTACTCTGTATAAATAGAAACCCTCAGAAATCAGAAAAACTTAAAAAAAAGATTGAAAGTAAATATAGTGTTAAATGTGATTACATTCTAGCTGATTTAAGTAATATCAAAGATATTGAACATGTTGCCGAGCAACTTCTTAAGCTAAATACCCATATTGATGTATTTATACATAATGCCGGTATATATTTGACTAAAAAGCAATTAACCCAAGACGGACTTGATATGGTTTTTGTAGTCAACTACCTTTCTTCCTTTTTAATTAATTACCTTTTAATGGACAAACTAAAAAACGAGGGAAAAACTCGTATTCTCTTAGTAGGTTCAGAAGGTCATCGTTTTGCTGCATGGGGGATCAATGTTGAAGATATGAATTTTGAGAAACACAAATACTCAGCGTACAGAAGTTACGGTTTGTCTAAAACTGCACAAATTCTCTCAATGCATGTATTCAACAAAAATTTTAGAAAGTCAGGAGTTACAATTAATACAATGCATCCTGGGGCTGTTAGGTCTGATACAGGAAAAGAGAATGGTCTGTTCTATCGTTGGTTTAAAAGAAGCATATTTGATAAAATGTTAGACTCTCCGAAGACATCTGCTGAAGCCTTGTATTACCTAGGAGTATCAAATGAAATTGATGGGGTAAGTGGCAAATTCTTTAACAAAACAACCTTGGAGCAACCAGCACCACCAGCACTGGATAAAGAAGTCGCAGAAGAACTATGGAGGAAAAGTATTGAAATATATGAAAAAAATAAATAACAAATACGACACAATAGTTGTAGGAGGTGGAATCGCAGGATTAACTTCTGCTTCATATGTTTCTAAATCTGGACAAAAAGTATTACTCATTGAAAAAAACAAAGAATGTGGTGGTTTAGTAAATACATTTGAAAGAGATGGGTTTCACTTTGATGTAGGTGTTAGGGCTTTGGAAGATGCAGGTATCATTAAACCCATGTTAAAAGACTTAGGTATTGAAATTGAGTTTGTAAAGAGCCCTGTATCTCTTGGTATTGAAGATGAGATTATTAATATTGATAATATCGAGAGTTTGGAGAAGTACAAAGAACTCCTCCTGAAATTTTATCCCGAAAGTGAAAGTGAGATTGATGAGATAATCAAAAATATTAAAAATATAATGAAACATATGGATGTTCTTTACGGTATAGAGAATCCATTGTTTAAAGATTTAAAGAGAGACACTAATTTCATTTTTAAAAAGCTCTTACCATGGCTTCCTAGATTTCTCCTAACTATTGTAAGAATAAACAGCATGAGAATGCCTGTTGAAAAATATTTAAAAACATTTGTTAGAAACAGCTCGCTAAGAGACATAATATCTCAACATTTCTTTAGAAACACTCCCACTTTCTTTGCTATGAGCTACTTTTCCCTCTATTTAGACTACTTCTACCCAAAAGGTGGTGTAGGTAAAATCACAGATGCAATGGAAAAGAAAATATTGGAACGGGGAGGAGAAATTAAAAAAGAAACAAAGATTGTAAAGGTTGATGCAAACAAACATCTTTTAAAGGACCAAGGAAATATTACATACGAATACAATAATTTAATATGGGCTGCTGACTTGAAAACACTTTACAGAATTGTAAAAGTTGATAATTCTTTACTTAAAAACGAGAAGGTGTTTGAAAATACAAAAAAACATATTCTTGAAAGCAGGGGTGGGGATTCTGTATTTTCTTTTTTCCTTGAAGTTGATGAGCCGCTTGAGAGCTTCAAAAGAATTACAAATGGTCATCTCTTCTATACTCCTTCAAAACAGGGTTTGGGTCAAACTCACAGGGGTGATTTACAGAATCTTCTTGAAAATTTTGAGAACTTGTCTAAGGAAGAAATATATTTATGGTTAGATAAATTTACAAAGTTAAATACATACGAGATTTCTATTCCTGGCCTTAAATATCCTGGCATGGTTCCCAAAGGGAAAACGGGTTTGATAATTAGCATTCTAGCTGAATATGATTTGTTTAAGAAGATTCAAGAAGCTGGTTGGATTGATAACTTTGTTTCTGAACTTGAGAAAGATGTCTTGAATGTTATATCTAATTCTATTTTCCCTATGTTAAAAGAGAAAATTATTAAACAGTTCTCTTTCACTCCATTGAGTATTGAAAACAGGGTTGGTAGCTCGGAAGGTGGCATTACTGGATGGGCCTTTGAGAAAGATATGCCTGTAGTAAACAAGTTACAATTGTCTAGCACTTCTGTACTAACATCTTTACCCTCTATCTACCAGGCTGGTCAGTGGTCCTACAGTCCTGCAGGAGTTCCTATGTCAATACTAACTGGAAAGATAGCAGCAGATAAGGTTGTATGATAACTTTCAAAGGGATATAAACGGAAGTATTCTCTAAAGCTTAGTGAAGCCTTTACAAAAAACATTCTCTCCCTTTCTATACATACTGTCTCTTTACTCTCATTCTCATTTTACATAGGTTCCAGACGTGTATGTCCCACCAAATCCTTTTTTGGTTTTTATAAAAATAAATAATCACATACCTTATTTCTGTAACTTCACACAATTATCCTATATAACTGACTTCCCAACTTCCCCAACCTATAATGCACAAAAACTAGAATAAAGTAAGAGCAAATGAGACTTAATTTTGATAAACTTAGTTTCCCAGCAGTCTGTCTTAAACTAGACCTAGGAGAACTTGATATTGAGTTAGAAACGGGTGAGAAGCTTCCGGTAGATTCCGTCATAGTAGATTTTTTAGCATAAATTCGTAAGGTATGAATCCCCTTCTAATATCTTCATCGAGTTTGCAAAGATCACAAGCGCAAGTAAAGAAGAAATTATGAGACACGCTATTGATACGGTCAGAGAAAAATTGGGTATATCTGAATCCGGTACCGACGGATGGTGGTTAGAGTGAGGATGGGGTATAGGATGGGATCGTCCTAATGAAAGAACTAGACATCCTAAAGTATCACCTTACCTATCGGGGAAAGAGTGTTACTTCCTCCTAGAACTTTATTCTGTTTTCCTGAGAACTTAAATTGGCACAAGTGTACCTTGTTGATAAATCTTATATATCACGAGGTACAATCTTTTTATTGATTAATTCTTTAAATTTTCTTAAATCCGAAATTAAATAGATCAATTTTGCTCACACCTAACCTTCTACTACACAAACAAAATAGTTCAGTATTTCGTCCCTTACGTCACGCCAGAAAACCTTGCAGGGAGTTATTCCTTGGCAAACTTTTGTATCTGAATAAAATATTAATAGAGCTATTAAAATAAATGCTGTACAATAAAAATAATTTAGTTTAGTATTTTATATATGCCTAAAGTCCTTTTTGAAAACATTCTGAGAGGAAAAACAAAAGTTTTAAATCTGATATTTTTAGTCTTACTTATCTCAGTAACAGGTTCAATCGCCTATGTATTTGCAGCAGACACATCAACCTTTAATCAAACCATCAACGCCGGAACTTTAAGCGTTGACATAGTAGACGATACTTACGTTTCAGTTAGTGAGCCGTCAATTGATATGAGCACGCTATCTTTTGGTTTTACTTGTCAAAACTCAACAGGTACTTTCGGAACATCTACACAACAAATCTACGTTAAAAATCCCGATGCTGCTGATTCGGGATGGACGGTCTCTATAGGGACAACCAATACCTCGCTTTGGGAAAGTGCCGGAACTGATTTTGATTTCAATGACCCTACCGGATCTGGTTGTACCGATGGGGCTGATGCCGATAGTTTTGGGGGTCAGATGACGGTAGATGCATCCGTAGGATCTGTTGCAGTTGGATCTTGTTCTTCATGTACAACCACGGGTGTTTCTGCGGGTTCATCAAATGCCTTCTCTGAAGGTATTGTAGATGACATCACTATACTATCAGGCGCTGCTGGCTCTGATGACATCGGGGATTGGACTTTACGGGGTGTTTCTATTTCGCAAACAGTTCCTGCCGAACAACCCGCAGCCTCCGATTACTCAATCAATATGGTTCTGTCCATTCTTGCCAACTAATTTTTCATGAATCTAAATGCTAAAAGGACTCTAAATATCAATTTATATAGACTCATTTCCATTCTTGTATCTTTCATTTTATTTTCAAATATTCTTTTCTCTCGTGCAATTGAATACAGCGGATTTGGTGGTAAACCGGCTTTCCCCAGAGAAGACAACCCAAGAACGGAATCAATTTTTGTCCACACCGTAAATCCCGGAGAGATAGTAGAGGAAGGAGTTAGAGTCGTAAATAATACAAACGAAACCAAAACTTTTGTAGTTTATGCGGCAGATTACACAAGATCTACTGACGGTGGTTTTGCCTGCAGACAGTATTCCCAAGATAAAAATGGGGTTGGTAGTTGGATTAATTTGGAAACAGAAGAGATAACAGTAGACTCCATGTCAGAAGAGACAATACCCTTTGAAATAGCTATTCCCGAAGATGTTGAGGTTGGAGAACATAACGGTTGTATACTAATTCAAGAAAAGAAACCCTCATCGGAAGCTGCGGGAATATCCATTTCCATAAGAACAGGTCTTAGAGTAGCAATAACTATTCCCGGAGAAATAATTAGAAAATTAAGTTTAAGCAATATTTTAGTAATAAGAAAAGCACTAGATAAAATAAACCTTAATTTAAGTGTAAAAAATACCGGAAACGTCTCCATAGATACGGATGTAAGAGTGGGGGTATATAATTTGTTTGGAAAAGAAATAATAACATTTGGCGGACAGTATCCAATATTTAGAAACGATGAAGCTACATACAACTATAACGTAAAGTCACCTACTTTTGGCTCTATATACAAGGCTAAGGGTGTTGTTACCTATGACGGTAACGCCGGAACTGAAATTGGTAATGAGGTTTACGCCAATCCTATAACTATAGAAACAAGACCTGTGTATTTCCTTGTTTACCCAACTCTTAAAGGCATAGCAATAATTTTAATTTCTGTATTTGCTTTAATTTTCCTTCTTTTAAAAACCTTTATTAGAAGAAAAAGAAAAAAATGGATAATGAATAATTGGGTACAGTACAAAGCGAAAAGAAATGACGACATTAACTCACTTTCTGAAAAATATGACGTTAATTGGAAAATTTTAGCAAAAACAAACAAACTAAAAGAACCCTACATTATTAAATCTGGTGATATTTTAAAAGTTCCTCCAAAAGCTAAGGAGACTGAGGATAAAAAATCAGTCAAAAAATCCGATGGTACTAAAAATTCTCGAAACGTTAAAACAAGAAATTCTTTAAAAGAAAACACTAAGACAGGTGGTAAATCTAAGCCAAAATCTAGTTCAAAACCAAAACCCGTTGTGAAAAAAGATCCCTCAACCGAACCTAAAGTTGACGAAGTTAGCAGTATCGTATGATATTTAAGTTAATCTCAAACAAGAAATTTTTATCATTTCTAATATTCTTAGTCTTTATAACTTCTTATAACCCGAATACCTATGCCTTAAATGCTTACATAAGACCTGACGGTGACACAACAACAATTCAATGGACAAGTACAGCAGCAACCCATTATACAGAAATTGATGAAGCAGTAGTGCAACCTACAGCCGGCACAACTACAGACTATGTAAATAACGGCGGGACAGCTACAAATTTAGACAGGTATACAATGGGAACAATCAGCTCAGTTATTCAGGCCACACAGGTAGTCGTATGGGTATACGGATATTCAACTAAAAATAACTCATCAACGAGCGTTGATTTGTATTACAACGGTAGTTTGCAAAACCAAGGCTCAGTAACATTTGGAACTTCCTATAGCTGGCAATCAGTAACTTTCACAGGACTGACACTTTCCCAATCAGATATAGACAGTTTGGAAATTGAGATTACAGGCGATGCTGGAGGAAGAACCTACTACGTAGCTACTCTTTATGCAGATGTGACATACACAGCAGGATCTTTATCAGCTGACATTGTTGATTCATCAGGAGTTAGTGTTTCGAACCCTTCAATAAACATGTCAGAAAAAACCTTTGATTTTTCCAGCCAATCCTCTACAGGAACCTTTGGAGTAAGCTCTCAAAAAATCAGAGTTACAAATACAACAGCAGGCCCATCGTGGACTCTCTCCCTAGCAGCAGTAGAAGGTTCGGGTGATTATTGGAGTGGGGCGTCATCCGACTACGATTATAATGACCCTACCTCTAATGCCGGTGATGGTTCGGATAGTGATACCTGGGGAGGGCAAATGAGCGTTGACCCTAGTGTTGGGACAATTACACCACAATCCGGGTGCACCAATACGGGTTTAAGCTTAGGAAGCAGCTCTTCCTACGACGAAGAAAGTTCTGTTAACTCTATAACCTTAATGTCCGCCACATCTTCAGCTTCTACAAACTGTTATTGGGATTTGACCGGTGTTTCAGTCAACCAATCCATTCCTCCCGAACAGCCTGCAGGTACTTATTCTATAAATATGGTATTGACAATCGTGGCGAACTAAGTAATATCTCAATAACTTATGAGGTTTCCTATCAGGGGAACCGTTTTCACAGTCTTTTTCCTGCTTACAATTAATTTTTTTATATATCTGCAGCCTGCTCGAGCTGAGAATACGGTAAATTTTAAAATGGTTATACTTCCTGCCGAAGAAAACGTTGTTGAAGATATTGGTATTAATTCTTTTAGAAAAGCTCTCTTAAGAAATAAAAGTAAAATTTCGAGTATTCCGATAGGTTTCTTTGAAGAGAATTGGAATATTTTCTACAAACTACAAAACCTTTAGTAATAGTTTTTTCTAATTCGTTTTCTATATTAACTTAAAAACTCCCATAACCATTCTCCAACGCTTCAAACAATCCGTGATAAAATACTGTCATGACAAATAAATTACCTTTTTCACCTTTTACAGAAAGTAATGGTTTAGTATTTCTATCTGGACAAGTTTATTTAACTTCTGAAGGAAATTTACTTGAAGGAACTATTGAAGAAAAAACTCATCAGGTAATGAAAAAACTACAAGAAGTCTTAGAAAAGGCTGGCGTTACTTTTGAGAATGTGGCGAAAACAACAATATATGTAACGGACATGTCTATATATGGAAAAGTAAATGAGGTGTATGCTAGTTACTTTGAAGGTCCTTGCCCCGCAAGAGAAACAATTTGTGTGAAAGAACTACCTCTAGGTGCCGAAATAGAAATAAGTATGATAGCTTCTAAAAATACTAGCACTTAACTACCACCGAACAGTTTGCACAGGCTCTAACAGGGTTATATTAGAAAAGTAGCTCTTCATTTCACACCTTAAACCTCACCAAGTACTCTTTTGGTTTTACATCAAACACCAAATTCTAAAATCTTCCATGAGAGTAATTTAAAAAACCCTTATCTTTGCAAAATAAAACTATAACTTTCTCGAATACCAAATAGCGGATATAAAACCATGTTTTAATGGAACTTCTTCATTAATAACACCCTCAACAAGTTTTTTTGCTTTTTTGGAGTGCCTTAAAAACCAACAAACAATCTTCGATCCAATTTTTTTAGTTAACATTCGATACATCGTATTGTAAATTTTATGAGTAGGCCCTATACCCTTCTCTACCTTTTCCTTATATGAGGAAAAACCTACACTTGAATAGTCACCATTAGAATCAATTATCGCAGAAGCGGCATAAAAACCGGTTTTCAAAGAAGGCGCAACTCCTTCACCGGAAAAATTGTAGGCACTGGAAATATTTTCTCCACAAAGCAAAACTCTATCCGAAAATATATTACTAGTATTAAGACCGGAGTTAATTATCCATTTTTCAGACGAATAAAGCTCGCCCAAAGATTCTCCATATTTATCCCTCAACAATTTCAAAAACTTATCCATTAGTTTATCAACATTTTCAATAGCATAAGAGTCTCTGTCACACCCAACCCCGACATTTAAAATCCCTCCCGGTAATGGGAAAACCCAACCACCATTAGGAAAATAACTATCATGGTAATAAAAATCGAGAGACTTGCAATCAATGGTATTTTTTATGTATCCACGCATTAATGCCATTGAGTATGTTTGTACGGAATTAAATCCCAAACTTTTAGCTAACGAATTCTCAGCACCTGTAGCCAAAATTACCACATCCCCATCATATTTTTGACCTTTTAAATCTTCTAAAACAACCCTACCTTCAAATACATTAATCTTTTTTATAGGAGTTTTATATAAAACACTTCCACCCAAATTAACAAACTCATCACGAAGAATTTTATCAAGAACACTCCTTTTTAAGGTATAACACTTGTTATTAAAAAATATTGGCTGTGCATTAAGATCAAAAAGAGTAATTGAAGATACCTCGTGAGATACTTCCTTAATCTTTTCCAAAACACCAATTTTTTCAAGCATATTACAGGCCTCTGGAGTTAAACCCTCACCACACACTTTTACTCTATGCTCATCACACTTTTCAAAAATAGTAACATCAAAACCGTTTTTTTTAAGAAAAATCCCAGCACTAGAACCTGCAGGACCTCCTCCAATAATTAATATTTTATTTTCCATGAAGTTATTATACAAAATTTCAAATCCAAAGTAGAAACACTCTACTTTCAATAGGATATTCATCTTGAAATTTTAAAATTTTTATCTAAAATGAGTTTAATGGATGAAAAATTTGAATTAAAAAACCTTGTTACTAAGCAGGAATTTAATTCTGCAATTGACCCGTTAAAGGAGGATGTAAACACTCTTAAAAAAGACGTGGCAATATTAAAAAAATCAGTTTTAAACATCGAAAATAAAATTAATATTTACTCTGATATGTACGAGGTCAATAAATGGAATTCCGAAAAACTTTCTAACAGAGTCAATAAACTGGAACAACACAACGGAATCAAACCCCCACAAGAATTCTTAGTATCTGGAATATAAAAATCTTAAACTTTTTTTAACTCCACTATTGTATCTATTTATTTCCGTAGATATTTTATGCTAATATACAATCATCCTGCCCCGAAAAGTATTCTTTATTGTATTTGAAAATTAAAGGGGGTGTTATTTTAAATTATGGCTGATACTGAAAAAAAAGAAGGTAAAGACGGTCTATCACTTATTATCGGAGGAATTTTCATTTTGACATTGGTTTTTGCAACCTACAACTACTTCAATAAAGGGAGAGAAGTAAATGATACTGAAAATGGGGAGGAAAGTATTTTCGAAGGTCAGTTAGGTGATCTAAACGGAGAAGGTATTACGGAAACAAGAGAAGGACAAGCCCTGGGCATCGGAGGCCCGGATATGACCCAACCTGAATGGATTCCAAATGACTATCAAGAAGGAGATATAGAAGGAGATACACATACAGTTGTAGAAGGAGATACATTATGGGAAATTGCTGAAGCAGTATACGGAAGCGGATTTGAGTGGGGTAAGATTTTGGAAGCAAATAAAGATTCGATTGGATTTCTGCCTAACGGTACGCAGGCTTTGATCATTCCCGGTCAAGTTCTTGTATTACCGTAAGGAATTTTCTTAATTTAATATCAATATTAAAAAGTCATACACCAACAAGTTTGGTTGTATGACTGTTGGTATAGTTTATAATGTATTTTATATCTTAATTTATTTATGCGGGCGTGGCCTAGTGGTATGGCGTTTCCTTCCCAAGGAAAAGATCGCGGGTTCGAATCCCGTCGCCCGCTCCAGAGAGGTTTCCATAAAAACTAATAAAAACACTTCCTCTACAAAACCTCTAATTTAAATAGAAAAATGTATCTTGTTTTTTTAAAAAATTTAATCTAATATCCCATTATGTCCAACGATAAATTATCAAACTTGATAATCTCCCTCCAGAAAGATTTCACAGGATTTAAAAAGGAATTCTATGAATTTAGAAATGAAACTACAGAGAATTTCAACGAAGTTTATTCAAAACTGGATAATCACACAGTTGCTATTATGTCTTTAGAAAACACGATAGGATTTTACGGTGATATGTACAAGATGAATAAAGAAAAAATAGATAATCATGAGAATAGAATATCTATTTTAGAAGCAAAGTAGTGTTATCTAAGTAGTTTTTTTATCCCCCAACCTGTAAAATATTGATGTTTCGTAATATTTTTGCCAGAGTAGCTCAATGGCAGAGCAAGCGCATCGTAAGCGTTAGGTTGTGGGTCCGATTCCCACCTCTGGCTCCATAATTCCGCAATTTGACTGTTTATCAACTATAGGTTATAATTATTTAATCAATCTTCACCCCAAAAATTTATGGGCGTTATTCAAAAATAATAAAAAAGGAGAAAATATGGATTCACTGGTATTGTTTCTGGTAGGTATTGGTATATTTCTTGCTGGATATGCAAACCGACAGGATGAAATATATATAGCCGCTGGGCTAGCGGGGTTGATATTCTTTTCACTATTTGCTCTTTTAGCAGCAATAGGAAAAAAAAGAAATGAACAAAAACCCATGGCCACCAGAAAAAGGAGATAAATGACATCAAAACAGGCAGTCAGGAATAAACTCTTAAATTAAGAGCCCGACTGCCTATTTTTTCCCAACTCCAACCCTATCCCCCATCTTAAAATTTTTGATAAAATAATCATATGAAAATAAAAAAAGGAATAATCGCTGCCGCCGGACTCGGTACAAGATTTCTCCCCGCAACAAAAAGCGTGCCGAAAGAAATGCTCCCAATCCTTGATGCGCCTATAATCCAATACTTAGTTGAAGAATTAGTTGATTCAGGAATAAAAGAAATAATAATAATCACAAGACCAGGCTTTAAAACCTTTGACCAATACTTTTCAAGAGATAAAAAACTTGAAAACTCACTAAAAGAATCCGGAAAAATAGACCTTGCCGAAGAAATAAAAGACATCTCAAAAATGGCAAAAATCAAATTTAGACCTCAGGATAAAGACCTACCCTACGGAAACGGCTCCCCCATCTTAGCAGCAAAAAGATACCTAAATGAAGGAGAACCTTTTGTATATATGTTTGGTGATGATATGACTTTGGCAAAAACTCCCGTCACCAAACAACTAATTGAAATCTTTAAACAAGAAAATCCCAAAGCGGTTTTGGCAGTACAGAAAGTTCCATTAAAAGAAGTTCCTAGATACGGAGTCGTTTCATACAAAAAAGATGCAAAATATAAATACGAAATATCTCAATTGGTAGAAAAACCTTCAGTAGAAGAAGCCCCTTCTCAAATGGCACAGTTCGGAAGATTCGTTCTATCTTACGATGTTGTAAAAGAAGCAGATAAAAAACAGCTAGGAAAGGGTAATGAGCTTTGGCTTGCTGATATTATAAATAATTTTGCAAAAAGAGGAGAAAAAGTTATAGCTCAACCGATAGAAGGAGAGTGGCTCACAACCGGAGATCCTCTAAGATTTGTTCAAACAACGTTAAAATTTGCAATGGAAAGACCTGAAATTAAAAAAGACCTTATAGAATTTATAAAAAAAGAGATAATTTAACTATATTCTCTTAATTATATTTACTGTGTTATTATAAGCGCATGACACCTAGCAATAGCTTAAAATCACCAACAAGAATATCCGAAAGAGCTTTGAGAAACAGACTCAAAAAAAGGGTTTACGCTATATTCATAATCATCGGATTAGGTGTTGTTTCTCTTTTTTTCTTTGCACCGCAAGTAGGTTCCCTTTTCGGATACTTTTCAAAATACAGGAACGACCCGGGATATGTACCTACACCTAAACCAATGCCTCCTGTGTTTATTGATTCCCCGGAAGCTATTAATCAAGATAAAATTACTCTTACCGGAAGGGCATTACCCGGAAATACAGTAAAAATATATGTAAATGGTCCTGAAAAAGGCACGGATACGGCAGGAAGCGACGGTTTGTTTACTTTCTCGGATATAAAATTAAATCTCGGTACAAACACAATATTTGCTAAAGCCTTTGACGATAAAGGGCAGGAAAGCGACAGTTCTGAATTTTTAATTATAAATTATGACAACAAGGCTCCCATAATAGAAATTGAAAATATTGAAAATGGGGATACAGTAAAAAATCTAAACAACAGGATTGAAATAAGCGGAAAAGTAAATGAAAAAGCCACAATAACAATTAATGAAAAATCTGCTATCCAAAAGTCAGACCTCACATTCTATTTCGTTTTGGGAGTAAAAGAAGGAGATGTTGAAATAAAAATCGAAGCGGAAGACTTAGCAGGAAATAAAACGGTAAAAGAATTAAAAGTCAAATACGTTAAGGGTAGTTAAACAATATACAATAAGTAAAAAACATAAGCTGGGGATAAAATAAACTATTTATAAATTGAGACTCAAGTAAAAATCCCATAATTACAGTAAAAATTACAAGCCAACCCTCTTTCTTACCAAAAAAACTATCAACAGCAGGATAAGTCATAGCTAATAGATAAATTAAAAAACCAAATATTCCTGTTGTTGCTAAAACAAAAAGGAGGCTTGAATCGGACCCCGCCCCCGAGTGAATTTCCTCTTCCTCCGGAATCAAAAACCCATACTGCCTCTGAACATATCTAAAAGTATTAAAACCAACCCCGAACCACAAATTGTCCTTAACAATCTTTACAGTGTTGCCCCAGGAAACCAATCTAAGACTTGCAGAGTCAGCGGGGTCCGTAATACCGGATATTCTGGTTTGAATCCTAGGAACAGCAAAATAAGCCAAAAAAACTACAAAAAAAGCACCGAAGAGTAAATTCTTAGACCTAAAAAATCCATAAATCAAAACAGCAACTGCAAACATACCCCAAGCACTTCTTGAAAAGGTAAAAAACAAAGCTAAAAGTATTACTGTAAATTTAATAACACTGCCCTTAATTTTCTTATCGGTCTTGTCTGCTTTTTTAAATGGAAACCTCTTCTCTAATAACAAAATTAAACACAGAACAAAGTAAGCGCCCAGGAAGTTAGGATCAAAAAAAGTTGAAGCCAATCTATTTTTATGGGGGTCCCAACCCAATGTCGGATCTAAGGTAGTAAAATCAGGTAGTATTACAAGCTGAAAAAACCCTGCTATTGCAAGAAACATCCCGGACCAAATAAAAGACTCAAATATCTTATCCCTACTTATTAATTTATTATCAACCATATTAAAAACAACAATCCCACCTAAAAGGTAAATTATGAGTCTGAAAATATAAAAAGAACTAACAGCTAAATTTTCTAAAGGATAATTAGGTAAAACCAGTAAAAGAGACACTGTGGCAATAACAGTGAATATTAAAAAAAGAACGGAATACTTGGGTATTTTAAATGACTTCTTAATCATCAAAAAATAAACTGACCCCAGTAATGAAAACGCTGCTATACCAAAGTCGAAAAGATAAATATTTAATCCCCCTCCTTTAGAGATGGAAGTAAATTGATTTAAACTCAATAAAATTAACGTAATATAAAAACTAAGATTTAGCATATTTTAATTTCCATGACTTTTGGGCAAAAATAACAAGAAGTATAAGAACAATCAACTCCGAGATTACGGTAATCCAAGATGCGCTGTAAAAAGAATACTTGGGAATAAATATAAAATTGGAAATCATATTAAAAGAAAAACTAATAAAATATATCCATGGAAGATATTTTTGGTATCCCAAAGTTACTATTAACCAAGAAATGGGAGATGTAAGGTAAAATAGAAAAAGCCCTACCGCCAGTATCTTCAATACCCCAACCGACTGATTAAACTCTGCCCCACCTAGTAACCTCACTGCCAAAGGAGAAAAAATATATCCTAAAAGTCCTACAAACAACCCCGACAATATTAAAAAATAAATTACCTTCGTAAAAGTTTTCTTAAGCTTCTCTTCTCCGTCCTGCATGTGATTAACCAATACAGGATATACAGAATTCATAAAAAAGGTCGGAACTACCAAAAGTACTTCAAAAACCTTATAAGGAAGGGCATAAACAGCTACACTTTCAGTATTGTTCAAGCCATAAGATTCGGGTAGTTTTAAAAAAGAAAGCATTAAAGCATCTTCCTTAAAACTCATTTGGCTAAAAACAAACATTATTCCAATGGGAAGAGACGATTTAAATAAAAATCCCCATAGATCCCTATCAAAGGTAAAATCAGGGGTTACTCCCAGTTTTTTTACAAAAAATATACTTAAGATAAAAGTTATTACACCTCCAATAACATAAGAAAAGTTCACCCACATCACATTTAGATTAAGTAGAGAAAAAATTATAACTAAAGCAAATATTCCAATGTACCCAATCGTATACGCAAGTGTTGAATAGTCATATTTTAGTTTAACCTGAAAAAAGATGTTTGTGGTTGAGAACAATGATTGTGTAATAAGTAATAATAACCCCAGCCTTATTCCGCTGATCAATCCTTGTGAGTATGAAAATAAATTCAGCGATAGAGATAAAAGAAAAATTATCAGTAAAGAAAAAATAAGTCTGATTATTAAAATGTTACCGAAATATTTGTTAGCCATGGACCAATCTTTTGAAAGTTCCCTCGTTGCTATAGCGTTTATCCCAAAGTCTACTATAACAAAGAAAAGTGCCGGCCATGATTGCATTAAACTAAACTCACCGTAACCTTCCCTACCGTAAGCCCGGGTTATTATAACCACAGCAATCATGGTTATAGACATACTTATAAACTTACCTACTATCTGGTATATGGTATTGCTGGCTATTTTTTTTGTTGTTCCCGAACTTATCATGAGATATTTTTACTCTAAACAATTATAAATATCTACATTTCCCGTAGAGAGAGTAGGTGGTTTTCCCTCTACCTTCTCTATTTTTTTCAATACTTCGTAATGCAAATAAGGTACTTTATCCTTGTTTATCCAGGAAAAGTGGTCAAATGGCGGATCGTATCTAATCGTGAAAGGCATGACTGCCCTAACCCTATCATCTTTTAACCAAACCTCGTTAAAAGCTATTTCAAAGTACTCTGCTACTTTTTTAACAGGTGGGAAAGAAGGTTCATAATTTTCACCCTCAGCGTGAGCCCAACCAGTCTCTGTTATGAAAACCGGAAGCTCTTTCTCCACTCCCAGCTCATCTTTTAAAAATTTAAGCTCATCTTCATAAGCTCTTATACTCCACCTCCCCGTAGCATAAGGACTTCCCGAAAAATTAGGTTGTGGGTATGGGTGAGATGCCCACCCGTCTAGTTTATCAAAAATACCGGAAACACTTTCATCCATTTTTTTCATAAATTCAAACGAGTCTGTGCTCTGACCGTCACTTGAAGCACTAACATTAAAAGCAGCATTCATCATAAAAAAGTCCTGATTTACCTCTTTGAAAATTCTAATAGTATAATCTAGTATCCTTGCATATTCCGCCGCATCCGATCTTTCATACCAAAATTTATTATCATTAGGCTCGTTATAAACACTAATGTATCTATATTTAATAGGCCAGATAAACCTATTTAAAAACTCGGCCGCATTTCTTGTTTCTTCCTGATAATTAGCTATATCGACATTCCAAAGTTGAATTACCGGTATAAGATTTTTTTTAATGAGCTGGTCAAACACTCTCGCCCATTTTTTTGTGTCGTAATCACGCACATTGTAAGGAATTAAAACGTATCCCCATTTACCTCCATTGGAATTAACAAGTTTTTGGGCAATTTCAAAGAAATCCTTCTCTTCTGCGTAAATGTACAAACCAAATTTATTATTCTGCTCCCAAAGAGGGTCATCGTGAGAATAATATACATACTCAATATTTTGAACTACTGTACAAAGCTCCTCATCATCCCATTCCTCTTCCGTTTCGAATATAAACATTTTGGAAATATCTCCAATATCCCTTAGATTTTCATTTTTTCTAACTGAATTGAACTCTACGTACATAAGATAAGCGGTAGATAGCAATAAAATAAGTGTAAGAATAAAACGCATCCAAAATTTTCTTTTTTCTTTTGACACTGACATATCCTCATCATTTTAACATTTTAATAAGTTCAAGACTGATATAAATTTATCGTGTAGAATAGTTTTTAATGAGAAAGGAACTCAAAATAACAATTGGCATACTTTTTTTATCTTCTCTGCTGTTTGTGGCATTGAATATTGTGCAAAATATAGAGATAGATGGGGGCCACAATATACTCTCACCTTTTTCTAAAGGAAAAAATGTTCTTTCTTACTTTTCAAGAAAAAACGAAAAACCTAAAAAAATTGTGTATGGGTATTTACCCTGGTGGAGTTTAGAAAAAGTAAAATATTTGCAGCTGAATAATCTTACTGACATAGCTTACTTTGGACTTTATTTGGATTCGGACGGAAATTTTGTTGAAACAACGGAAGGCGAAGAAGGTTCAACTATTCCCGAGTCAGGATACTATCATTGGAAAAACAGCCAAATATTGGAAAATTTAATTATAGATTGTAAGAAAGAAAACGTTCGATTTGCCCTTACAATTATTGCTCATATAGATGACAAAAA
>JAHYJU010000057.1 GCA_019428825.1 Patescibacteria group bacterium
TTCCAGAGCCATTTCCTTTGGAATACCGCATTCATCAAGTTTTAGATCAGGACCATTTATGATAACTCCTCTACCTGAGTAATCAACTCTCTTACCTAATAAATTCAATCTGAAAATTCCCTGCTTTCCTTTTATCATATCTGCAAGGGACCTTAATTCCTTGCCTCTTGCACTGGACCTTGCCTTCTTCTTCCTCTTCGAAGAATCAAAAAGGGCATCCACTGATTCCTGAAGCATTCTTTTTTCATTTCTAACAATTATCTCCGGTGCTCCAAGATCTAAAAGTCTTTTTAATCTGTTATTTCTATTTATTAGTCTCCTGTAAAGATCATTTAGGTCAGATGTAGCAAATCTACCACCATCAAGCTGGACCATAGGCCTAAGATCGGGTGGTATTACAGGAACTACTTCCATTATCATTCTGCCGGGGGCAACTCCCGATCTTCGGAATTGCTCCACAACAACTAATCTTTTGGCAATTTTCTGTGCCTTTTGACCCTTTGCCTTTTCCATCTGCTCCCTTAGTTGCTCAGATAAAATGTTAAGGTCCAATCTATCTAATATTATCTTTAAGGCATCAGCCCCAATTTCTAATTTACAAAATTTTTCAAGATAAGATATCAAAGTTATGTATTCGTTTTCTGATATAACTGAGTTGAGCTTAACACTTTCAATTTTCTTTTGAATTAATTTATATCTCTTCTCTTGATCCTCTACCTTTTTTTCATAAACAGATGTTATTTTTTGTATCTGTTGCTTAATTTTTAATTCCTCTTCTCTGGCCTTTATTTCATCCTCTTCCTTTGAGAGTAATTCTATTTCTTTGTTTAAACCCTTAATTTCATCCTCATATTCTTTTTGAAGAGTAGCTTTTGCAATCTCTATATCTTTTCCTATTTGGGAAATTGCCTTAACTTTATTTTTCTCGTCAATTTCCGTAACGATAAATGAAGCGAAGTATATTACTGACTCAACATTTCTGGGAGTTAAATCCAAAAGCAACGCCATTTTTGAGGGAATACCTTTGAAAAACCATACATGAGCTATGGGGGATGCTAATTTTATATGACCCATTCTTTCTCTTCTAACCCTATTGTGTGTTACCTCAACACCACATTTGTCACAAATAACTCCTTTGTATCTTATTCCCTTATATTTTCCACAGTAACACTCATAATTCTTAGAAGGTCCAAATATTCTCTCATCGAATAGACCGTCTCTCTCAGATTTAAAAGTTCTATAATTTATGGTTTCCGGTTTTGTTACCTCACCATATGACCAATCCAACAATTGCTCAGTAGAAGCAAGGTATATTCTAAGTGCATCAAAATCTTTTAGTTTATTAATATCTCTCATATTTTTATTCCTTTAAGAATTTTCAACTTCCTCCGAAACTTCTTCGGTAACTTCTTCGATGTCAGATTCTTCGAGTGCTTCTTCGGTCACTACACTATCACCCATTTCTTTAACAACTTCTTCTGTACCGTCGGGTAAATCAGAACTACCGTCACCAATCTCATTCACACCCTCCTCAGCAGCACCTTCTTCAACTTGTTCGGCAGAATAGGCCTCTAAACCTAAACCTAAACCATTTAATTTTCTAACCAAAAGTTTAAATGTTTCGGGAACTGTTGAACCGGGTATTTTATTTCCCTGTATTAAGGCACTAAAGGCCTGAACTCTACCAAGCATGTCGTCTGATTTAATAGTGAGCATTTCCTGTAAAGTATGTGCGGCACCGTATGATTCTAAAGCCCAAACTTCCATTTCTCCAAATCTCTGACCTCCGAACTGAGCCTTACCACCTAAAGGTTGCTGATTTATTAAAGAGTAAGGACCTGTTGACCTAGCGTGAATCTTTTCTTCTGACATGTGAACAAGTTTAAGAATATAGGCGTCTCCAACAACTATCTCATTGTGATAATACTCACCTGTTCTTCCATCTATTAGTTTCATTTTTCCATTTACGGGATAACCTGCTTTTTTAAATTCCTCAATAAATTTTTCCTCAGGTATTCTTTGTAGTGCGGGTATTTCATAAAACTTACCCAATTTCTTCCCAACCGCACCAAGTGAAGTTTCCATAAGCTGGCCAACATTCATTCTTTTCAAAACTGCCTCGGATGAGAATATTATGTCCACAAAGGTACCATCCGGTAACACAGGCATGTCAATTGAAGGGACAATTGCTGATATAACACCCTTATTTCCGTGTCTTCCTGCAAGCTTATCTCCTATCTCTATCTTTTTTTGCTGTGCAACATATACTGTTATTTTCTCTATAGTTCCGGCTGGAAGAGACTCATTGTCTTCTTTTGTAACCGTCTTAATTCCTATAACAACACCGTGCTCACCATGGGGCATTCTTAAAGAAGTATCTCTAACATCTTTTGCTTTC
>JAHYJU010000058.1 GCA_019428825.1 Patescibacteria group bacterium
CTTTTATATAATCTGATTCCAGAGTAGAGACTTTTTCCCACATCGTTTCTGCGAGGGCCTTTTTAGGTGAGCCAACACCTATGGTTGCTATAAAAAGAGCCCAAAAAAGATAGGTTATAAGTTTGAATTTTTTATAATTGGACCCGCCCACTTTTTATTTAATAATATTTTGTTCTACGTTTTTCAATAAGATGGCGTCTATTAAAAATAGAGTGTAAGAAAAAATGTTGTTATCGTAGTAAAATACCCTTGATGGAAAATCTCATACACCAATTAAAAAAACATAACAGTGACTTAAGTTTGGGGATTATTGAAGGTATTTTGTATCTTCTAAAAAATGAAAAAAACCTCACCAATAATAGTCTGATTACTCTAACCGGTCTGTCAAAAGAGACTTTGAAAAGATTTAAACAATCTATATCTCATTTACTTCAGGAACCGGAAGGAGAAGAAATTATTTTGAATAAAGATGGGGAGAATTTACTTTCCGAATTAGATTTGCAACCCTATAAATGGTCTTTAAAAGATAGTTTTATTTTTTTCTCTGAACCTGATTACACTGAAAAAATTAGGGAGATTGAAAATATTAAAAATAAGTATAGTCCCAAGCCTAAGAGAGAATATGATCAGTTTTTATCAACCCCTGAAACTTCTTATTTAAAATCCAGGATTTTAATAGAGAAAAATTTTGTTAAAGGTAAGTCCATCGCTTTTTTAGGTGATGACGATTTGAATTCATTATCTTTAGCGACTTTAAACACAGGTTACAAAAATATCACGGTTTTTGATATTGATGATAAGTTACTCGATTCTATTGAAAAATGTTCTAAAGAAAGGGGTTTAAGAAATATTAGTGTTGTAAAATACGATGCTAGGAAAGAGTTGGAACAGCAATATTTTGGTAAGTTTGACATAGTTGTTTTTGACCCACCTTATACTAAAAGCGGTGTTTCTATTTTTTTGCAAAGAGCAATAGACCTGTTGGGGTCAGTTAATAATTTTGATGAAAAATATGTTGTTATGTATTACGGAAATAGTTTTAAATCTCCTGAGAAAATTTTAAAAATTCAGGAAATTATAAATAGATTTGGATTTTCTATTGAGGATAGAATAGAGAAGTTCGCAAGATATTCGGGGGCTGAGTCCATAGGAAACTCAAGTTCACTTTATATTTTAAGAGCTAATAAGTTCACTAAGCAGATAGGTAGGAATTTTGAAAATATTTATACTTTTGAAAAAGTCTCGGAAGAAAAGTTTCCTTTTGTTGACCATGTGGTCTTTAAGGTTTTTGATGTAAAAAAAGATTTTCTTATTTCTAAAGGTCGCTTGATGAGTGCTTTAGAGGATGTTTGTAAATCTCACAGACTAAAAGTAATCGAAAAAATAGTAACGGAATTTAAAGGTGGGGGAATGACAATAAGTTTTATTCTCTCTAATTCCAATTTAACTGTACATACATGGCCTGAGCATGGGGCATTACATATAGATTTGATAACTTGTTCTCCTATATATAATAAAGAGGGCCTGTTTGATACATTGCAAAGGCTTTTTAATACTCAAAAAATCGAAGTATTTTTCATAGAGTAGTTGACATATCGATTAGTTATTGCTATTTATTTAACACTGAAGTAGAATTCAGGTCTTGTACTTTGAAAATTTCCTTAGAGTTTTTGTGAGATCTTGATGATTAATTGTTTTTACAAGATTTACAAGGCGAAAAGAACGGGTGTTATTAAACGTCCACTAACGCATTTGTGGAAGTTTTTTAGCATAATGCTTTTTATTAAGAATTTGATCCTGGTTCAGGGTGAATGCTAGCGGCGTGCCTAAGGTATGCAAGTCAAACCCGCGCAAGCGAGTGGCGAACGGCTGAGTAATACGTAGGAATCTACCTCTAAGTAAGGTATAACCCATCGAAAGGTGGGATAATCCCTTATGTGGTGGCAACACTAAAGATAATTAAAATATCTTTACGATCGAGCCATAGTTCGATAAAACGAACTATGTCATCGATCTAAAAGATTTATCGCTTAGAGATGAGCCTGCGGCCTATCAGGTAGTTGGTGGGGTAAATGCCTACCAAGCCTATGACGGGTAGCTGGTATAAGAGTATGACCAGCCAGAGGGGCACTGAGACACGGGCCTCACCCCTACGGGGGGCAGCAATCGGGAATTTTGCGCAATGGACGAAAGTCTGACGCAGCAACGCCGCGTGAAGGATGACGGCCTTCGGGTTGTAAACTTCGTCGCAAGCACCGGCTAACTACGTG
>JAHYJU010000015.1 GCA_019428825.1 Patescibacteria group bacterium
CTATCAAGTGATTTACAGATATGAGAGGTTTATTCAAAAACAATGCCAACGATTTAGCCGCCTCTACACCGACAATCAATGAACCTATAAGTCCGGGGCCGACAGTAACCGCAACAGCGTCAATATCGTCGTAACAATCGTCAATTTTTGTATAATTTTTAAAATCCTTATATTTTTCAAAACATTGAGAAATTACAGGCACTATAGACTCAACCTGTTTTCTGGCTGCAATTTCAGGAACAATCCCTCCGGTTTGTTCGTGAAATTCTTTTGAAGATGATACAACACTACATATTTCTATTGTCCCATCCTCAACAATAGAAGATGCTGTCTCATCACAAGATGTTTCTATTCCAAATATAATCATTTATGGAAATATACCAACAAAAAGGGTTAAATTAAAACGTTTATTAATTCCTACCTAACTATCTGAGTTAAAGTCTGTTTGCAAGTACTCAATGCTTCCGAAGAAGTAACCTTGCCTGATAGGACAGCGTTAACTGCTGTTCTAAGAGCTTCTACTTCTTCGGTATTACCTGATCTAGCGGCAAAGTATCCTGTTTTTGCAAACGGTGCTGTATCAAGGACAGGTTTTATATAATTCGATACAGGACTGGCACCAATCTGAGATGCAAGACCAACAGAAGGGAAGGGTGCTCCGTAAGGTCTGTACTTTGAAGCCTCACTAAAAATTGCAAGTTGCTGGCTATCCTGAGAAAGAAAATCAATAAATTTCCACGCAGCATCTGTGTTGGAAGATGATTTTGGAACAGCGTACATCCAAAAACTACCCCAAGAAGAGGGGGTTTCAGAAACAGCTTGAGGAACAGGTGCTACACCAATATCTAAATCAGGTCTCGATCTTACTATATCCATCAAATTCCATGTTGGAACAAATATCATAGAAACCTTCTCATTTGCAAATGCCTTAGAGGCCTCAGGAAGACTGTTACTCCATACTCCATCTGACTTTACAAATAGTGTATAAAAAGAAATAGCATCTTGAGCAGACTTACTATTCAAACCATCAGGTACCGACACACCTGCCTGCGAGAACATTAAACCAAGAATATCAGAAAAAAAGTCTATATTATCCGCAGTTCCAATTGCAGCCCCTGCTCTAATAAACTCCCCCTTATCGGATTTAACAGTAAGGTTAATAGCAATTCTTCTAAACTCCTCCCATGCTGTTGGTGGGGAAGTTTGATCAATTGAATTAAAATGATCCTTATTATATACAAGCACTAACCCATCATAGTAGGAAGGAACTGCATATATTTTCCCATCTACAACACCACTTTCTGCAATTACAGGATAGTATCTCTGAGAGTAATCCTGAGCAGACATGTAGCTAGAAGGCATAGGGGCTAAATAATCCTTTATATAAGGTAACCAAGTATTGTGTACAAGCACAACATCGGGAGCACCACCTTCTTTCAATCTCCCTACAACATTTTCCTTATATTTATCTGGTCTTAAAGCAATAGACCTATCTTCATAATTAACTGTTATGTTAGAGTTTTGGGTCTGAAATTCCTGTATAGTTGACCCCATAACTTCTGTATTTTCCCAAAGACTCCAGACATTTAGTGTAACAGGGCCTGTAACAACACCACCCCCAACACCTCCTAAATATTTTCCTATCAGAGGAATATCAGAAAGAGTACAAGCTGTTAGAAAAAAAGGTATAGATAGTAATAATATGGCAGTAAAAATTTTATTTTTCATCCTTTTTATTATATACAGCAAAAATTCAAATTCCAATACTATTGTAAAGCCAGACCCATAAACAACCAAAAAGTTAGAAGGGTTTGATGTATTGTTATAAAGTAATGATCAAGACTACCTATCAACAATATCTGTAAAAAAGAAATCAGAAATAAGTGAAAATAGCTTGAGTTTATAAGCTTATTACCGGAAAAATAAATAAATAATAAAAAGAGTATAAACGAAAAAATCCCCGTTTCCGAAAATATCAACAAGAAAATATTATGAACAGGTTGTGTGAATCTTATGTCTCTTGTTTCATAGTTATACTCATCCATAAATATAGTAGAGTTGTTAAAACCGACCCCAAATAAAAAATGGTCCTTTATCATCCTATAAGAAGCTCTTGAAAAATTATATCTCCTCAGGATACTTGGGTCGTCTATCTTTGAAAGAAATTTAAAAATGGGAATAATGGATATTAATGCGCAAACGAGATAAACCGCGACAGTGATATTTCTTTTTTTATTTTTTATATATTTAGGATTTTTAGATAAGTACAAGTGTAGAAATACCCCAAATATAAAAACAATCCAAGAAATATAACTAAATGTAAATGCTAATGAGATAATTCCAAGAATAAAAGAAATCGAGTATAACTTACTCTTTTTGATAAAGGTAAATAACCACACCAATGTCAATGTCAAAAAACCGGCAAAAATATTAGGATGTCTGAAAAGACCGTAAGAGGGAATTACTGTTTTTCCCAGAAACATTTTCCGAGTAACATCAAATGTAGCCTCCGAATAAGGTTGTTCCCCTAGAACTAGGTAATTATTAAACACAGAACCTCTATTTAAATATTGTGCAATACCTAACACACTTAAAAAAATAACGGATATAGCCAAAGTATTTAATATTCTAAAAAAATGATCCTCAACAGGTATTTCTACCAGAATGTAAATAAAAAGTAGAAAATATAAAAAAATTCTAACCCATGCATAGATAGAAGGAATAAATCTAGCAGAAGTGAAAGTTGATAACAGTATAGAAAAAATTAATAGGGAAGAGATTTGTAACTCTTTTCTTTCTAGTATCTTGAAGTTATTTTTCGAAATTTTTTTTAAACCTCCCCCCAATATCCAAAAAATAACTATTAATATGATAAGGATATCCTGAACATAGATTGTAGGTATAAGATAGTCAGTAAGAATTCCCCATACATAGGATTCAATTAACTCAAAATGCTTACCTAAATTTACAGGTATAAGAAATACTAATAGATAAAAGAGAGATTTAGAAATATTTAATAACTTTTCTTTTAACATCCTTACTTTGTTTAGGCAGTTATAACGTATCTACATATTATTCCCATCTTGATTATATAACAGAATTTTGATTTTTAAACTTATTCGTTTTCCACAACCTAATTCATTATTATTTATATATATAATAAGAGGAAGTATTAGTAGTGTATGTGGATATGTAGATAAACGATTATTTACTTTTATTAAAGTGATAAAAACCTTTTCATTATGTGTATATCTTTATACCCCTTTACAGCAATATGTAATACATATTTTAGTTTGAATATATCGGTGTAAGGGTGTTTGGGTATGTTGATAAGTGTAAAATTATTGTGGATTACTTTGGGGATAAGTGGCTTTATTTATCCACACGCATTTAAGCACTAGTATTTATCAACAAATACTTTTAAATTAGGGGTTAATTGTTGAAAATTATTTGTTTAACGTTTATAACGTCTTGTGTAATTTTTCCGGTTTCAGCTATTTCGTTTTGTATCTTACCTACACCGTGCATAACTGTAGTGTGATCTCTTCCGCCTAAAAGCTCCCCTATAGACATAAAAGGTATGTCCGTTATTTCTTTCATTAGGTACATTGCCACTTGTCTTGGGATAACCAGTTCTTTGTTTCTTCTTTTTCCTTTTATGTCTTGCGTATTTACCGAGTAGTAAAGGCAAACAGCTTTTAATATTTCGTTTACATTTATGTTTTTAACTACTTTGTCTTTGATAGTCCCACCCAAAGCTCGGGAAGCAATATCTATTGTTAACTCACTACCCGTTGCTTTTGCGTATGTAACAGCCTGAATATAAGCCCCTTCAAGCTCTCTTACGTTTGAGTCTACTTTTTCTGCGATATATTTAATTACCTCGTTTGTTACTTTTTCATTTTCTTCATCTCTTTTAGCTCTTAATATTGCTTCCCTCATTTCCGTATCCGGAATTTGAATATCGGCTACAATACCGCTGCTGAACCTGGATGTTATTCTATCCTCAAGACTATCGAAATCCTTCGGGGGTCTATCAGAGGTTATTACCACCTGTTTACCGGACATATAAAGTGCATTGAAAGTATGAAAAAATTCTTCCTGTGTTGATTCTCTCCCGATTATGAATTGAACATCATCAATTAGTAAAACATCCGCTTTTCTAAATTTATCTCTAAACTGATTTGCTGTGTACTTTCCCTTTATCTTTCCGCTTTGAATAGTTTCTATCAGTTCGTTGGTAAATGTCTCGCCTGTTGTGTATACCACTCTCATACCGGGTTTTGATTCAATTATCTTGTTTCCTATTGCCTGGATTAGATGGGTTTTCCCAAGTCCTACTTTAGAGTAAATAAAAACAGGATTATAAAGTTCTCCAGGTTTTTCTGATATGGCCGTAGCTATAGCATAAGCCAGGTTATTATTTTTTCCTAGTATAAAACTATCGAAAGTAAATTTTGGGTTTAAATTTGATTTAGCTCTTTTTTCTTCATGAATAGTTTCTATATCTTTTTGTTGGGAGAAAAGAGGTCCCAGCTCATCTTTTTCATTTCTTTTAATTTTATCTTTTGAAACTGTAAAATTAATTTTTAAATTTTTCTTTGCAACATCTTTAACAGCATCTTCTATAATCTCGGAATATTTGGTAGATAGGTTTTTTTGGATAAACTTATCATCGCATGAAACTTTTAATGTAGAGTTGTCTAAGTATAGTCCTTCGGTTCGGGATACAATGGTTTTATAAACCATCGGAGATATTTCCATCTCAACTTTTCCCAGCACTGCCTTCCAAAATTCATTTGGGTCAGTTATTTTTGTTTGCATTTTTATAAAAGATAATATTTATGTAAATTTATTTACTAAACGAAAGGGAAGTTAATACACCCTAAGTTTTATAGGGCTGTAGATTTTTAGGTTACAGAAGTTATCCACAATTATCAAGCAATGTGGATTATAGGGAGTTTGCTGTTTCTATTAACTCTTCCTCACTTTCAATTATTTTTCTTGCCATATAGTCTGAGTATCCTTCGTCCATTCTGCCAACATAAGCTGAAAAATCAGGAGAGATATCAACAACCTGTCCTTGAAAATTACTCTTATTTCTAGCATCTTCCGAAATTACTATGGTATCGATTTTTGCTTTTCCTGTTGCAATTACTCCTGCAGGAGAGTCTTCAAACACTAGAGTTTCCTTCTCGGACACTCCCATCTCTTTCATAATTTTTTTAAAAATATCAGGATGAGGTTTTAGTTTTTTTATATCATCACCAAAAACAACTGAATCGAATATATTTTTTATATCTAACTTTTCCATCACTTGTTCTTGTATAGCTTTTGGAGTATTAGCATCAAGCCCCACCTTAAAATTCTTCTCATGTTTTAATTCGTAGAATAAATCCCAAAAACCTTCTGCAGGTTCAATTTCAGAATTTTTGACAATTTCTAAGTAACACTCTCTCGTCTTGTCTACCAAATCAGGTATTTTTTGATCTTTAATCTCGTAAGCTTTTATTATTGCTTCCCAAACTTCCTCAGGAGGATATCCCGGAACACAATAAGGTCTCGGATCAATATAGCTTAGATTCATCTTTTCTAATACTTTTTCAAAAGATTGTTTTCTTAACTCTTCAGCTTCCTTGAATATCGTTCCATCCAGGTCGAATATAACTGCTTTTTTTCCTTCAAATATTTTTTTAAACATATTAAAAATCTACACGCATCTTCTTTCCCTTATATGTTGTGTAGATAACATATACAGCGGTTATTGGGCCAAAAAGTAGGTTAATCGGAAACCAATACCACTCATTAGTTCCTCTTATAGCTATGTAAGTGGCATATACCGCACCAAGGAAAAGATAGATGAATAGAAAAATTTTTAACACAATCATGAGTTAATTTTATATCTAAAATGAAACAAATTCCACCCCTTGTTGTCATTGACAAGTGTTTTTTGTTAGCATTACTGTATGGAAGATTTTTTACTGCAAGAGAACGAAAATATTAAATTTATCTGTCCGAATTGCAAAGTGATACCAAGAGATGATGTAATCTTTTTGTGTAATAGGTGTGACCAGACAGATATGATATTTAAAGATGGTATTTACATGTGTCCTGCATGTTTAGAAAAAGGTGAAAATTTTGAGTGTATAAAGTGCGGTTCTAAAGAAGTCGTAATGAAAGCATTGGAGTAGCTACTTTTTACTCTCTAAGTCATTGTAATACATTTTTAAAATTAGAGCAGCAGCAAGATGGTCATTTGAACGCCTTTTCTTTTTTGAAGTGTCTAAATCTATCGCTTCTCTTAAAGCATTTTTGGAAGTTCCGAATTCATTTTGAAAAACCACCGGTCTTTTTGTGACTGTTTTTAGAGTTTTAGCAAACTTTCTAATTTTTAAGGATTCTTTTGTTTCTTTACCTTCGGAAGAGAGGGGGATACCAATAACTAGATTTTTAATTTTATTTTCTACAACAATCCTGTTTATTTCGTACATGGCCCCATTGATATCTTTTGCCCGTATTATTTTCAAAGGGTTGACCAGCCCGTTGTTTCCTAAAGCTAAACCAATGTTGGTTTCTCCGAAGTCTATGCCCAGTGTGTTGGAAAGCTCCTGTGTTTTAGCAGGGCTCATAGAGACTCTCCAGTATTTTCTTTAACAAGAATAACCTCTATCCTATCATTGTTATTAGGTACTTTTGAGAAGAAGGGGATAGCGGGGGATATGCTAAATTCATAATACTCGACATTTTTTAAGCTTTCGATTATTTCTTTGGCCTCTTCATTGGTTTTACCTTTTAAACTTTCTTTTATTTCTTCTTCCTTTATGTCAGGAATTACAATAGACCTTAGCGTTACTTGAATGTCTGCCTCTTTTGATGTAAGAACGCTGTTAGTTGAGCTACCTAATACTTCTACCTTAATTTCCTTGTCTCTATCCGGCATATAGTGGTTCTCAGGTATTACATTTTTAAAATAGTCATCGATAAATTTATTTAAATCTCCTTCTGTATAAACTAAAGCTTCCCCAATAACAGTTTGTTTTAAAGATATCTTATCTTTTTCTTCATCTACTTCGGCACTAAAAACCTCGGACGATATTTTTATTTCTGTTGATCCCTCTATTAATTTCTGGTTTGCCCCCACCCTTTCTCTGATAGCTGTTTCGGCTTTTTGTTTACTTACTAATGTTAAGTTATTTAACAGGTCAATTTTGTCTTCTTCGGTTACTATTTTTATTTCCTCGCTTTTGCCTCCGGTAACTTTCTCTTCATTTTTGGCTATAAGCTCCTCTTTTTCATAATTTGAAAATTCAAACGACCTTCCGTCATCAAGGTTGTACACGTCTCCAATGTCCTCAGCCTCAATTTTCACCTTTGCTTCCCCGGGCACCATCTTACTTTCGGGGACAAGCGGGTCCTCGGGGGTGCTGGGTGGAACCTCTACATCACTTCTTAAAAAGTAGTTTAGGTCTGTGGATTTTCCTTTGTAAGTAAGTTTATCTCCCTTTTCGAGCTCTATTTCAGATGTGGTTCGATTGTATATAGTTACTTCCCCTTTGGCTTTTTCCCCGACAATTTTAATTCCTGTCGTGTCCTTTTCTAAGCTTTCCTCAACAGTAACCGATATAGTGTTTCCTCGCAATACCAAGCCTTCGGTGTCGGTTGATGAGTCAGATAGTACTTTTACGGTAATGCTTCTTGTAAATGGTTGAGACCCTACCGTTATAGATGCTTTGGCTTTAGGTGCGGTAAGCCCGTAATAAATGAAGGAACCAATTAAAACCAGAGGAATTAAAACCAGGAATATTAAGTTTTTTTTGAATTTAGGAAATGAAAATGACGGCGCAGATATTTTTGGAGCCTTTATTTTTAAACTAGGTTTTTCTTCTTCATATTCAATTTCCTCTAACTCTTCTAATTTCTCAACAAACTCCTCAGGTCTGTAGCCCAAATCTTTGTTCGAAAGTGATTCTAAAAGGGTATTTCCAAGCTCATCGTCGGTTATAAGGTCAATATTTTTACCAAATTTTTCTGCTTGTTGCTGAATAAGTTTCAAATTCAATATATTTTCAAATAAAACAGATTCTCTTGGAATTACTATTTCAACACTCTCATCACTTATAGCTTTAATTTTATTTATAGTTAAAAGAACATTATCTGTTTGTTTTAGTTCTAGTTTCATCATATTTATATTCCCATAATTTCCTTATATATCAATGAGGTAGAGGCGAGGTATACCCAGTCGGTTGAAAGGTTTTTTTCAGTGGTGTTTATAATTTCTTCAGTATCCGTAAAAGAGATTCTAGTGAAATCAGGCACATCTATGAAGGGGATTGTGCTTGTCCATGACTGCTTTTCTATGTTTTGATACACATCTTTTATATCCATCCCGCACCCTGACAGAAATATTCTGGGAGCAAATGTTTTAACTCCCGGAAATTCCTCAAAGAGTATTTTAAGCCCGTCTACCCATATTTCGAGGACTTCATCAAGGCATACTTTAACTACAGGGGCTTCACTTTCAGAAAGTCTTTCTAAGTTATACATTTTTAAAACAGTTTCGGATTCTTTCTTTGATAACCCCATTTTAGAGCTTATGGCTTCAACAAAATGCAGATAGCCGATATTTAGGGTTCTGGTGGAAGTTATGCCCCCACCAAAGATTGCTCCCACATCTGTGGAATCTTCTGACAAATTTATTAATACAAAGTCATCGGTTTTCTTAGGTGGTGACTTTATCCACTCGACTAATGAGTACATTTGTGAACCAATTGCTATTGTATCCAAATCCGTTTTTTTAATTATGTTTTGAAGAGATTTTACATGAAAATTAGGCACGAAAGAATTGAAAACTGCCATTTCTATGTTTTGTCCTGTTTGGCCTTCCAGAGAATTAACAGGTTGGTCATCTACTTTTATGTAAATATCGGAGGAGGTTATTGAGAAAAGTTCTACATCCGGGTCTCCTGTAGCTTCGAATGTTTTATTTCTTGCTTGTACTTCCGCAGCATCCTGAATTTTTTTATAAATTTCATCAACTTCCTTAGTTTGGATTATAGTAGGAGAGGGTCTTTTCATACGTATTGTTGTTGTAAGTCCTGTTGTAATACCCCCATCCACACCTACGATGACGTTTCTTATTTCCTCTGCGGAGTTTTCATTTGCTTTTTCTACAACTTCTTTAATAGCTTCAATAACAATGTCCTGGTCTATTATCATCCCATTTCTTACGGATCCCTCAAGGATATCCTTGCTTCCGGTCCCGATAATTTTGAAAACTCCTTCATCGTAATAAAAAGCAATACATTTAACATCTCTGGCATTAATATTTAAAGATAGGAATTTGTTAGGGTCTTGTTGTTCTTTTTTTAAAAACGGCAGATTTAACATTAAGATGATTATACTAATAATGTATGTATAGTTCCAATTATATCTAATTATTACTAGAAAGGTAATTTCGAAAAAGGAGATTTATCTGGCGGGAGCTCGGGTATTACATCTTCCTGCAGTCTTTGGTTTATAAACTCTTCGACTTCTTCAACAGGTGTTCCGTATTTTAATCTTGAGAGTTCTTTTATTTCTTGAGCTAATTGCGGGTTTGTAGGAACGGATGTTAGGTCATTCCAGTCTATAAAAAGTGAGAATGGGGGAGAAGGCTGGCCTTTAACTAAAAGTCTAATGTATGCATTTCCCACAGGCAGGTTACTCAGATCCTGTTTTGTAAAGGTGGGTTCAAACTGAGTTTCAAGGTACTCAGCGTCATCAATTCCTACCCTGAAGGCACATGTAGTTCCAACGTTTCCGAATATAGCTGTTTTAATCTCATCTGTTAGTTGGTCTATGAACTGATGAGCTACCGTTAGATTTAATTTGTATTTTCTAGCTTCGGACAAAATAGTAGCAAAGTCAGGTGTAGCAAAATTTTGGAACTCATCCACATGTAAAAAGAAATTTGGGAAACCGCCTTGTATTTGATGTCTCCTTAGGGCGGCTGTAAGAATTCTGGGTATAAGTAGCAGTCCAAGGAAGTTTGAATTTTCTTCTCCCAGCTTACCTTTTGCAAGGTCTACCAGAAGTATTTTCTTTTGTGCCATAACATCATCAAAATTAAATGATGATTTTTTCTGACCAATTATGTTTCTCATTGTGCTATCTGTTGTGATTCGGTCAAATTTGGAAACAAAATATCCCATCGTTTCGCCTTTTCTATTTTGAGAAGTGTTTGCAACTTCATCCGTCCAATATCTTCTCACAAGAGGGTCCGTAACCTTATCTAGGAATTTTTGAGAATACTTTTCGTCTATAAACATTCTTAGAACGTCTATCATTGTGGCTTCGGGATCCACCATTGCAGTAAGCATGACATTTCTAATAGACCTTTCCAGCAAGGGTCCCATTATACCTTGATGGTTAGGATCATATAATTTGTAGAGAAGTGCAATAAAAGAGTTAATGAGCATGTTTTTTTCGGTGTCATTTTTTGCTTCTAGCATATTTAATCCCATAGGTCTTTCTCTATCCGCGGCGTCAAAAAGTATCACATCCTCTTTTCTTTCAGGTGGTATTTTTTCTAAAAGTTTTTGAACATCTGTACCGTGAGGGTCTATTACCGCCACGCCTTCTCCCCTTAAAATATCCTGAAGAGCTACCCACATCATGAATTCTGATTTTCCTGATCCTGTTTGTCCTACAATATACAAGTGTCTGGTTCTATCCTCATCTTTTATAAATATTTTCTTTTTCATTCCTCTAAACGTGCTCCATCCTAAGAAAACACCATCTCCTTCATCGGGTAAATTTGTCGGTGCCGCTGATTTTCTTGATCCTAACCATATAATATTTGGTGTTGTTACCTCTTTGTTCGGAAGATGGAAAACAGATGCCATCTCAACGTTATTTAAAATTGAAACGTTTGATTTTAATGTTGTCCCTATTATTGGTATCACCATTCTTTTGACGTTGGACCTTCTGTATATAAAGTCTTCAATGAATTTTTTCGGCATCATGACATTTTTTCTTACAAATCTGTTGTATGTCATATCCGTGAATTGCTCAAAAGCACTGACTAAATTTTGGATTTGGGATTCTGCTTGTATTTTATCTTCGGCTATTGAAACTATCCTGATTTTTGTAAAAAAGCCGGGGTTACTTATCTTTTTTTCAATTCCCTCTAAAAAACTTTCGTCTATGTTTGATCTTTTTTCAGGGTTTGCATTTTTTGCTTTTACCCTTCCTATAAAGCTTCTTCCTGCTAATCTCCAGCTGTCATTTGCGGGTTGGACCACGTATTGAAGGGCCAGCACTTGGTTCGGGCCCATTTTACTCATTGCCGATGTAATTGAGCTCATAGAGTCATTTTTTAAGTCCTCGTATTGTTTAATAGGGTAGTATCCGGGTCCTTTTAATCTGAGTTTTGCTACTTTGGTATATTTTCCTCTATCCCAGATTTCGGGTGGTATGACTATATCTATTTCAGCCGAAGGGTATGCCGCATTTATTTGTTTTTCTACAACCGAAGCAATTTCATCTGGTACCGCTACATAAAAAGCTATTCCTGAGTCTTTTGAAATTATTTCAAAAGATATTCTGTATTGTCCTGTAAAAAAAGCGGAGAATACTCCTTTTTTAAATCCCATTAGATTTGAGAACATGTGTTCAGCTGCTTTTGTTTCTATCTCGTTGTCTTTAGGAATTAGTATTTGAAAAAAAGTGAGTTTATACTGATGTTCTTTTTCTTTTTTCTTTCTCAACCAAGAAGAGATTCCCATAACAATAAATATTCCGAAAAATAGAAGGAATATCACCAGTGCTATTATTGGTTCTGATTTTTCAATTATTTCTGTTGGTTCAGTTATCATGGGCAGTTTATTTTGGTTAAATTGTTGGTTTTTTCTTAGCTTCAATAAGCGAGTTTATAAACCCCTCTTCCATATCATCATATATTTTCATATTTATATCACCCCTGGTTTTCTGCAAACCTGGAGGTTCTCCTGCAGCCTGTTTGAGAACGTCTGGGTTTTCTGGAGAACTATTATCTGGTAGCTGTAAATTATTTTCATCAGGTGGGACACCTCCTGCGATAGTTGTTTCAAAAACTTCGGGTATCGGGGTTACGGTAACAGGTACTTCATCAAGACTTCCAATACTTTCAATTGTTGTGGTTTCGTTATTTTCAACATTTCCATTTCCATATAGAGCTTCGTATGTGGGGGATGGTTGTATTGTTGATGTTTCATCAACAGGCACTTCGTCAAAAATAGGGGACATAGTGGTTGTTTCTTCATAAAGCGGGGGTTGTGTTGTTTGATTATTTTCAGCACCTTCTGAAGAAGCTTCTTCCTTTGGACCTTGCATATTATACAGAGTAAAAGGTTGGGGAGTTATTTGTTGCGTATCATTATTTGTATCGGGCATACAAATATTCTAACACCTAGGTATGTAAAAATTAACAACGAATAATGGGGTAGTGGGAATTATTTTCTTCTTGTTCCTTTGAAGTACCTTTTCTTTATTCTCTTTGCTTCATCCTCAATGTTTTCAGCAAAATTTTCTAAAGCGTCAAGAACAGGTTCCTTATTTTCCTCAACTACTTCCTTTATCTCTGAAACCTTTTCTTTTGTTCTTTCAACTATCGGTTCGGCCTTAATTTTTAATTTCTCATATTTTTCCTTAGCTTTTTCCATCTCAACTTTTGCTTTTTCCAGTGCTTCTTTTCCTCTATCCTCGTATTCTTTAGCTGTTTTTTTAATTTTCTTCCTTGTGTTTTCACCTTTATCAGGTGCAAAAAGTATTCCTAGAATTGCTCCTATAGCCCCTCCCCACAACAACCCCTTTGAAAAAGAACCGTCTTTTCTTACTTTTGGACGTCTGGGTCGTCTTGCTCTAGGGTGATAATTTACATCATCTTGCCATCTATCAATATCCCTCATATTCACCCTCCTCTCCGCCATCGAAAATATCTGTTACCGACCTAATGGCGTTTATACCTTTTGATAAACTACCGATAACCCCCATTATTGATGCTACCGGGGTTATAACGGTTGTAGTAAGTTTTCTACCGTTCCTTACTATTTCTTTTGCCTCTTCTAAAGTCTCTTTTACTTCCTTTAGTATAAAAATAAAATAGATAAGAACTGCAGATGCAGACAGCGCAACGATAATCAGAGATATTATTAGTATAATTTGTAGGGTTTCCATTTTTGGGCTTTCTCGCCCTAAACAGCACAGTAGCGCAATTTTGGGCAGTTAAATCTAATCTAATATAACCATTCTTTCTTGCAACAGTCAACATTCTGATATACTAAATTTAGGTAAAAATTTTTGTGAGAGGGGGTTGTTTTAAATGGATGATAATTTACAACCAATGACTGATGATCAAACCTTTGATGATCAAAACGATACTTCGATGACACCTGCTGATAATCAAACAGATCAGCCTGTTGTTCCCGCTGAGGAAAGTATGCCGGAGGAAATGCCTGCTACTGAGGAGGTAATAGAAATGCCGGAAGCTACTCCTGAGGCAGTTGCGTCTGAAGAAGTTCTTGAAACCTCTACCGAGGAGATAGGGGATGACTCAGATCACACAGAGTCGTATATGGAAGATACAGCGGTATAACCCATTTTATAAAAGCGTTGAACAAAGAAAAACACCCGCCTTAAGCGGGTGTCTTCCTTTTATGAATTTCTAATTTGGACAAGATTACAGAAAATTTCTGTCTTTACTCCACTATCTCACCTTCAACAGGTTCGTTGCCACCGTCTTTGTTATCGTTTTTACCACCTCCGTCGTTTGTTGGTTCTTCCGTGGGACCTTCCTGAGGGTTTTGTTCCCCTTGTTTGTACAAGTGTTCACCAATTTTCTGTAAAGTATCGGACAACTCTTGTGTTTTTTGTTTTAGAGAATCCATACTGTCGGTTTGTAGATTATCTCTGATGTTTTTAACCTTTTCTTCAATATCTTTTTTAAGATCTTCAGGAACTTTATCCCCCGCATCCTTTAATGATTTTTCTGCAGTATAGCAAAGACTGTCTGCAAGGTTTCTTGTCTCAACTTCTTCCTTCCTCTTTTTATCCTCCTCGGCGTGCATTTCAGACTCTTTTACCATTTTTTCAACCTCATCTTTATCAAGACCTGTACCACCTTGTATGGTTATTTTCTGTTCTTTGTTTGTTGCTTTATCTTTTGCTGTTACATTTAATATTCCGTTGGCATCTATATCAAAAATAACTTCAACTTGAGGCACGCCTCTTGGTGCGGGGGGTATTCCGTCCAACATAAATCTTCCAAGAGATTTATTATCTGATGCCATGTTTCTTTCACCCTGAAGTACATTTATCTCTACGCTTGTTTGATTGTCCGCAGCGGTGGAGAATACCTGACTTTTTTGAGTAGGTATTGTAGTGTTTCTATTTATTAGTGGAGTAGAAACACCACCAAGGGTTTCTATACCTAAGGTTAAAGGAGTTACATCTAAAAGTAGTACGTCTTTAACATCGCCTGATAAAACCCCTCCTTGAATACCTGCTCCGAGAGCAACTACTTCATCAGGGTTTATGCTTTTATTTGGTTCTTTTCCAAAAAATTCTTTAACAACTTGTGTTACTTTAGGCATTCTGGTCATACCTCCGACAAGCACTACTTCGTCTATGTCCTCTTTTTTTAACCCCGAGTCTTTTAGAGCGTTACTCATTGGTGTTATTGTTCTTTGTACTAACTCGTCTACCAATTGTTCGAGTTTTGATCTCGTTAGTTTAATATTTAAGTGTTTAGGTCCCGAACTGTCAGCGGTGATGAAAGGAATATTGACTTCGGTTTCCATGGTAGAGGAGAGTTCAATTTTAGCTTTCTCAGCTGCGTCTTTTAATCTCTGCATTGCCTGTCTATCTTTTGATAAATCTACACCGTTTTCTTTTTTGAACTCTTCTAAAAGCCAATTTATAACTTTTTGGTCAAAGTCATCTCCTCCCAGATAGGTATCTCCATTTGTTGCTTTTACTTCAAAAACACCGTCCCCAATTTCTAAAATTGAAACGTCGAATGTTCCGCCTCCCAAGTCATACACAACTATTTTTTCGTTTGTTTTTTTATCTAAGCCGTAAGCAAGAGAAGAAGCTGTAGGTTCGTTTATTATTCTATCTACTTCAAAACCTGCAATTTGACCCGCTTCTTTGGTTGCTGTTCTTTGAGAGTCGTTGAAGTATGCGGGTACTGTAATTATTGCTTTTGTTATTTTTTGACCTAAGAAAGCTTCAGCATCAACCTTCATTTTTGCAAGTATCTTAGCCGAAATCTCCTGAGGTGTGTAAATTTTTCCCTCAACTTCCACACAAGCAAGACCGTTGTTACCTTCGACTATCTCATAAGGGTAGTCCTTTTTAATTCTTTGTATTTCCGGATCATCGTATCTTCTTCCCATCAATCTCTTGATAGAGAAAATTGTATTTTTTGGGTTTACTACCTGTTGTCTTTTTGCAGGGATTCCGACAATGTTCTGGTCGGGCACCACTATCGATGGGGTGGTGTTTGCACCTTCCGCGTTAGGTATAACTTTAGCTGTACCACCTTCCATAACAGCCATGCAACTATTTGTAGTTCCCAAATCTATTCCTATAATTTTTGACATTTATTTTTCCTCCTGTTTTTCTTGACCTACTGCCACTTTGGCCGGTCTTAATAAATTTCCGTTTAATAAATAACCTTTTTGATGAATTTTTAAAACCTTATTTTTCTCTCCTTCTGTCATTTCTATTGCCTCCATTGTGTTGGGGTCAAAATCCTTTCCTTCAGCTTCTATTTCTTGGACCCCCATGAGATTCAATACTCTTTGCAAATCTTTTAATGTAATTTTTAGCCCTTCGTCTTTTGAATGTTCTTCGAGTTTCTCTAAATTATCAAAAAATGGAAGGAAGCTTTCCAACACTTGTATTTTTACAAAAGATAAAAAGCTTTCTTTTTCTTCCGCTGTCCTTTTTTCAAGATTTTTATAATCAGCCAAAGCTCTTTTCCAACTGTTATCCAGAGATTCAACTTTATCTTCAAGTTCTTTTATCTTTTTTTCATATTCTTCTTTTTTCAAAGGTTTATTATCTTTATTTTCTTTCATAATGAATTTAGGCAGTAGGGTAAAGTATTACCAGGATCCGCCAAGTTCCTCCAAAAGTTTTTTTGTATATCTAATTATCGGAATTGTTTTTGAATAGTTTAATCTCGATGGTCCCAGTATTGCTATGTTTCCTGTTTTTTCGCCAATTCTAAAAGGTGTAAAAATTACCGTGCTTTTTTCAAGGTTTTCCACAGGTATTTCATCTCCGATAAGTGTGTACGTTTCTTGTCCGGGCATCACACTTTGAAAAATTCTGTTTAGTGTTTCGTAGTCGTCGAGTATTTTTAATGTTGATTTTGCTATATCTATATCCCAGTATTCTTTGTGTTCCAGTACGTTTACAGCCCCTGCATAAGTAACGTACCCCTCATCAGTTGTAGCAATTGATAAGCAATCTGTGGCTTCTGATAGAGCTAGAGTAGTTTCTCTTAAAAGTTTTTCCAGCTCAAATCTGTTTGTCCAAAGTCTTTGTTTTAAAGCTACCTCTTGTAGTACAGGAAGTTCTTCTTCTTCCATGAGTTCTGCAATGTAAAGTTTATACGCCATTTTAGTGGGGACTCTTCCTGATGATGTGTGAAGCATTTCTAAAAATCCCATATCGATAAGTTTTGCCATTTCGTTTCTGACGGTAGCTGGGGAGCATCTTATGTTGTGGTTTCTAACTATCTCAACGGAACCAACTGGCTCGGCGGTGTCTATATAGTCGTCAATTATTGCTTGAAGTAATTCTATTTGTCTTTCGGTAAGCATACTATCAGTAATATAACATGAGTGCTAAAAGTGTCAAGGGGGATTTCCGGGCCCGGCCCTAGGCCGGGCCTAGGGCTGAGCCTAGGGCTCAGCCCTCTGCTAGACTCAGTCTGGCATTCCCAATTTCACCAGAATTTCTTTTATTTACAACAACATGTTTTCTAGACTCAGTCTGGGACTCAGTCTAGATTTACCCCCCCCCCTTCCTCCTTCGGAGCTGAATAACCCCCCCCCGTTTGATATACTTTAAATAACATGGAAGGGATTAAAGAA
>JAHYJU010000016.1 GCA_019428825.1 Patescibacteria group bacterium
TTCCACATAAAAGCCAAATTTACAGGAAGAGGCTCATTTTTAACGAATCCTTCAAGCATGTTACTCATACCTAACATGCTCCCTCTTACAGATAATGTTTCGATAGGAAGTTGAGAGGTAACCTTAGGCCCACCAAAACTACCGGACAACTCATCACACATCGATTCATCCCAGGACGTACCCTCTGTATCACATGTTCTTGGCAATTCTGTATCAAAAAGTGCGCTTGAGGCAAAAGACGATCCTCCAAAAACGTCTGCCATCTTAGAACGTACCGCAGACTGGCAAGCCATAAGTGCATTGGGACTCACACCAATGAAAACAGAAACCAAAGAAACTATAATAGAAGTAACAAAATTATCAACAGTTCTTCTTATATCCAAAGACCAAAATTTAATAGCTTTGGCATAAGACATTTCCTCAGGCTTACAGATATCGGTGTAGGGATTAAATCCTTCTTCTGCATAGCTAACAAAATAGGGGGCAAAAAGATTAAATATCAAAGAGATTAATATAGAGAATATTACGATAGATCTAAAAGTTTTTTTCATTTTTTAAATAAAAATTAAGTATCCCAAATACTACTTAAATATTATAGAATAATAATGTATGGCAAACAACCCTTTATATCCTGGGTACTCACCCGGAAAAAAAGATGAAGAATCTGTAAATCCTTTATATCCTGGATATTATGCCGGGAAACCACTACCCAAAAGACCTCAATCAAAAGATTTTGTAAAACCAATTGAGTTTGATTTAGACAACATAATGCAGGAGATAGACAATATCGCTGAAAGCGCAACTGAAGCACCGCTGGCAGGACCCAGATGGATAAAGAAAAGGGTAATGGACGATTGGAAAAACCAACTAAAAATTTCAGTTTCATCATCACATAGTTTAGATCCCACAGAACTTGATGACTACTCGGTAATAGACTTTCCGGGAGTTTCACTTGAGCTATCTTTGAACCCTGATGAGTGGGGACTTAACCCAAAAGATGATAAAGAAAAAAGAAAAGCTAAGTTCAAAAAACAACTTAAAAAAACAATAAATAAGTGGACTAAAGAGACCACGGGAGTTGACCCCGGTAATCTTCTGAAACCCGATTTTTCAGACTTTAATAATTTGCAGGAGGAGTGGGCGTGGACTCACGCAATGGGCTATGGTGACCCTGAGGAACCAATAGACCCGACCAAAAAACTAGCAATAGAATCAGTAGGAGGACATGTAACAGCAGGGCACAAGGACTATTGGGAGGAAACATCACCCTTAAATATTAAGGGTGTAAATGTAAAGGTTAAAAGAATTGATGACATAAGGGATCCTAATACAGGAAAGGTTACCGGTAGAAAAGAAGAAATACGAGGTTATGCAGATGTATATCGTGATACAGCTACCGCAATAGGTGAATTTGAAAATCAAAAGGGAAATGTAAAATCTAGGGACTCTAAATATAACGATATTATGAAAAATGCAACTGATGCTGTGAGCAAAGAACTGGAACACCACTATCTAAATTCGGACAACAACAATGTAAGAAGGATATTTGACTCACACGCAGGAGAAATTGCTTTTTTTGATACTCAAAAAGAAATACTGGATAATGTTTACTCCACCGATGAAAGTTTAGATGGTGTAAGAAAAAAACTCCGCAAAAATCAAACCGTTAATGAAGATGGCTGGAGATCCTTAGAAAGTAATATTAACAAATCAATTAGTACAGCAAGAGAAAAACTTGAAAGGGTAGAAGATTTATATAGTCAGGGACGCCTCAATGAGAGAGCTTACAACAGGTTTAAACAGGACACTTCAATTTATATAAACTTCCTTGATAAAAGAAAGGGAGCCGTATCAGATGCAGCTTCAGGCAAAATATCAGGAAGACAGGCACTTTATAAATTAGAGGATAAAGCAGGTAGAGGTCTAACAAGAACTGAGTCATTTAACGAGAGTGTTGCCGGAAGATTTCAAAAAGGGATAGAAGACAGCATGCGTGGAACAAAGAAGGGGGATATTGGAAACCTTCTAAGAGACTCAGATCTTAAAGCTAATGGTGTGAATTTAAGAGCAAGAGCGCTTATCCCGATGATCGATAGAACCAGACAAGATAGGATATACAACACCGCCTTGGAATTCCTTAATGATTGGGATTCAGAAAACGTACTGGAAAAATTTGTTTGGAACAGGGTAATAAAAAGGGCATTGCCGGAAAGACTGGAGGCATGGACAGCGGGGACCGTTGTTAGAGATAGATTAGAAAAATCAAACTACTTTGGACTAAAAATTACTGACAAAGGATCTCCTAACAATGAATGGGCTCCAGCAAAAAAGGCAGAGTTTAATAGAAGGTATGGTTATAGGGTAAACATGAGTCTGGATAGAAATGTCTTTGGAATTGATAAGCTAGAACTCAATGGAGGGGGAAAAGAATTTAGTTTATTAGATAAAAAACTTAAAAACAATGATGACTTTAAATTACACGCGCTTCAGTATTTTAAACTTGAGAATAAACCCGAAAACAAAGATGAAAGGCTGATGTTTGCTAAGCTGTTAAATGGCAACACATCAGATGAATTAAAACTTGAAATATCAGACCTTATATCAAATAAAAGATTCGGTATGTCCTTTAATGAGCTGGGAGAATTTCAACGCAATGAAATAAACACTATTATCTCAGGGCAAGATGGTCTTATAGATCAGGCAAAATATTTTAGAGAATGGTCAAAACAAAAGCTTGGTAGTAGAGAAGATCCTGATAGTCCAGCCTTTATAGCTCCATTATCAGAATACAGAGTAAATCTATTAAGCTCGGGGCTGGGTTTAGAGAACGTGTTAATAAAAAGAGACGATTTAGATAAGCTAAAAATATTTTCTAACCCTGATATAAATCTTTTTGATTTTTCAAATGGGAAACACACACAACAGCTAAAGAAGATGTTGGTGGGTAAAGAGGTAAGTTTGGATGACATGTCAAAGGTGTTTTTCGGAAATTCCAAGTTTGGAGCTTTGAGCACGGAGGAACAACAAAGACTTAGAGATATGATGGGTGAATTTTCCGAATTTAGAAAATGGATGGAAGGTCTACCTGATGATATAAAGAGCAAGCTAGTTGATGGAACGTCCAGGTTGGAACTTTTTAAAGCTTTAAAAAGTTCTGACTTTAAAGATAAATTTAAAGATGCAAAATATATTGACCCTACAACAGAGACATCAATGCCTTTTCTTTTATTTGAAAAGATTCAAGAAAAAAACGCATCTCTAAGCTGGGGATACAAACTACACGAAAGAAAATATATTGGAAAACTTGAAAAATTCCACAGTAAATTGCAGAACATTCAAAACCGCATCAACAGCAGTTTTGTAGGTAAGGCAGTAAGACTAATAAATAACTGGAGAGATATTATAGCAAAGAAAGCATCGGAAGTTGCAACTAAACTTTTAGCCAAAGTAATGTCTAACCTACTGGGGGCGGCCGCTGCAAGCACAGGAGTTTTGGCCGTTTTAATGCCTGTAATCAAAGCGGTAGCAGAAAAAACAATTAAAAAGGTAATAGTCTACGGTGAAGCAGCTCTTAAAGCAGTATACAAACTTGACATGTCTGAGTTAGAAGAAATGTTAATGAAAGATGTGAAGAAACTTCTTACATCGTGCATGATTATTGTCCTTGCTATTTTCTCACCTATAATTTTAATGGCTTCTATACTAATGATAATAATTGGAGGGACTGTTAGCCCTGCAGATATGTCTGAGGTGGGGGTGGAGAATTTTGGAGAACAAGCAGCAAATTTTGTGGGACAGATACCAGGTAACTGCACCCCTTCAACATTTGACCCTGGCGATGTTTGGTATTATTATGCTCAGTGCCACCCCGATTGGTATACTGATCCTATTGGAACTTCTGATTGGACTGTGGGTAATGCAGGGTGCCTTCTAACAAGCAGGGCCATGGTATATAAGTTCTTTTGCTACAACGTCACACCAAAACATATTGCTAGTATATCTTCCGGTTTTACTAGCGATGGTAACATGCTACATCCGGAAATGGGTTGGTGGGACGAAGCACTGTATAACGCAGGGGTAATTGACACCATGGACTCAGGTATAACTTATGAAAATCTAACTTACAGTCAACCACCTAGTTCAAATATAAGTAAATGGAAAGAATGGTTTGAAAATAATCACGGACTTATTATCATAGGCATTAATAATGATGCTGGTACAGCTCAGCACTGGGTGGTTATATCAGGATACGACTCAATTAAAAATGACTTTATACTTCAAGATCCGTGGTCAGGACCAAATAAATATTTTCTAGAAACATACAGTAGCTTTAATATTATAGGTGCACGAGGGTACTCTGGGGACCCGGCACTATCAAATAGTTGTAACACAGAACTACCTGATGATATCCTATAAAAATACTGCCAACTATAGATAAAATAAATTAACTCAAATCTTTTACTATAGATTAGAATACGTGCAACGGGCGATATTAGTAAAAGCTACAAGGAGAAAATAATATTAGAACTAAAATATTTCAAACGTATAATCTAGCTACCGGAAGTCTGATATGAAAGGTCAAGTAATTCATAAATAGCGTTAAACACACTCTCTAAAAGGTCTTTGGGGGTGATGATAGGTAGTATCCCAAACCACCTGCTGATAATATTAAATATTGCAAAAACAAAAATCACAACCAGAAAACCATAGAGGGCATAGGTCCATGTCTGTTTAGCTCCTTCTAAACCACGAGGGTCTCCTACAGATAAGGAAGATTTCCATATACCAAAAGCTATTACACCAACGAACACAAGCCCAAGAGAAACGAAAACAGCGTTGAATATCGTTTCAATCATGGGCTTTAGTTCTTCTATGGATGTGAAGTCATCATCAGCTCTGACCGGAGATACCAAAAAAAACATAAAAAAGCATATTAAAGAGAGGGCAACAACTTTTTTAATCTTATTTTTCATAAATTACTACAAAAAAATATTTTCGATACCTAACCATCCCAACAGAATATTTTTTAACCCAAATACTGCACCAGATAAAACAATGCCAATCACTGACCATGTTAGTGCTTTTCCATATTTTTCTACTGCTTTTGGATCCCCACCGCTAGTGACAAACCCAAAAAAGGAAAAGGCAAGTGTTAAAGTTGATATGGCAAAAGCTAACACCACAATTATATTAACAATTCTGATGAGCAAACCTGCCAAACCTGTTACCCCAGGAACATTCCTATTTCCCGTTCCCAAGAAACTTAAACTTTCATTTAGAAAATTAAACATATAGTCGGAATCCAAAGAGGGCCAATAACACCAAGCCAAGAAATTTTGTATTATTCGTTATTGACCCAAATATCAACTACTATACAGTAGTGTCAACATAAGTATTTATGGAATCTAATCCTAGCCATGTTACTATTATCGACCTAATTACAAATATAATGAACAAACCTACACCTCCCAATACAGCATAAGTTATAGTTTTTTGAGCTGATTCAGTTTGTGCCTTATCACCCTGAGATGTAATAAACTTTATAAATCCAATCGCAAGAAATATTACAACTAGTGAAAATCCTACTACTATCAAGATGTTTGTTATTACAGTAACTATCTTTCCTAGGTCACCCGATCCAAACACCGTACCTGTTATAGGCAAATCACTTATAGTTGCGTATACTTTTTTAACCAAAATATTTTTTAACATATAATTTCGATATCACACCTCCTTAAATTTAAGACTAAATACTAACATCTTCTGCTCCAATTATAGTTTTAAGTATAATCCTTAAAATTCCAGCAGACAATAGTATAAACATTATACCAAGTATTGCAGCAGTCAACTGTTCTTGAGCATCTTTTGTAACCTGAGGATTTCCTTGACTCATCATAAGTCTGTATCCTGCGTATATAATAAAAGATATTCCAATGAACAGACCCCCAAAGTATAGTATCTTTGCTATTGGATTAATTATATCACTAAGAACTTCTATGATGGGCCCTTTGTATTCGGTTTTGACGGGTTCTCCGGGTTGATTGTTTGAACCATCACAAACACCGTCTCCATTCTCATCAACACAACACTTTCCACTAGAACAAATTAAGGGAGCCCCATCACACGGAGGCTCAGGTGCCTCACAACAATTTTGTCCTTCGGCCCCACATTCTTCTGCGACAAAACAGTGTGTACTGTATGAGATATTTATAGGCCCTGCCCCATCCTTACAAGTACCTTCTGAGCAGGTGCAGGGAGAGTCTCCAGCATCACAAGCACCGATAACATTGTCACTACCATCCTCGAGACAACAAGGATAACCGTCAGTTCCACATGCTATAGGAGGAGAATCCTCTTCCTCACACACACACGCCTCACCGCTACCCACAGGTATTAAAGGCTTACCTTCTCCGTCTACACCACACTGATCTCCTATAACACAGCAGGGACCCGAGACCACACCACAATTTCTACAAGTACGAGAACCGCCTTGGTTATAACAGGCAAGCCCGACGTCACATTTATCTTCAGGAACGCTGGTCAAACAACAATCTTCGCCAATACCTCCACAGGAAAATCGACACCTCCAATTTACTGGGTCAGCATCCCCAGTTTCTGGGGGTAAACAAACATAGGGAACGTTACATTGGCAACTCCCACCGTTGCATTGCAGATCATTTTCTACGCCCAAACCACAACACAGATCACCTTCGCCTCCAAAAACAGAACTCGGTGCACAATCGGCAAATGAAACCTTTTGGACAGAAGAAGAAAAAATTAAAAACACAAACGAAGTCAGTAAAAACTTTGATAAGAATAGGTTTTTATTCATACAAAAATTCTACCACATTCACCTACATCAAGAATACGACCAAGTTAACTCCCTTCTCCCCGCCTACGGCCCACGTCCTTCGGACTCCGGCGAGGCTTGGTCCCTCCTCACACACTTACTGAGAAACCAAACCCCCTGAATAATTTTATAACCCCATCTGTTTCCCTCCTTCTCTCAATACAATGTATAATAGTAAACATGTTCTCTTGCCCAAAAAAACTATCATTAAAAAACACAATACTGTTGATGTCATCAACCCTACTCATTGTATTCTCTCTCTTTTTAAATAATCCCTTAACGGTATATGCAAAAGACGAATGTAAGGATATCTCTGATATAAAAAAACAAAGAGAATGCTATGAAAAAAAAGAAGAAGAAACAAGAAAAAAACTAGAATCAACAAAATCAAAAATAAACGAAACACTAAGCACAATAAACCAACTGTCATCCCAACTAAGCGTAACTCAATCCCAACTCAATAATGTTCAAAATGATATAGATGAAACCCAAAAAGAACTTGAAGAAATAAATCAAAACCTCGAAGACAGAAACCAAAAACTCTCAGAAAAAATATCTTTCAGAAATAATCTCTTAAGAAACTACTCAAAGAAAAACATATTAAGCGACCTCGAACTTTTCTTCACACAAAACAAAAGCAACTTAACAGGATTTCAGCTCGCTTCATTTATATACGCATTCAACAAAGCAACCAGCGAAGAAACACTAAGTATAATAGGGGCACTAAACTCAGAGATAAGACAGTTTGAGGAAAATAAGAAAGAATCTGAAAATTTAAAATCAGAACTAGAAAGAGCCCAAGCAAATTTAATATCAGTAAGAAATGATTTAGCAGTTAAAAAAGTATCGGAAGAAGAAGAAAAAAAAGAGCTGGAAGAAAAAGAGGAAGGTTACCAAAAAGAACTTGCCGAACTTCAGAGCAAGATATTGGCATTAAAGTACAGCGAATTTGGCGGAACAGTAGGAGACTATGAATCTCCCTCCTATAAAGTTCCGAATCCTGATTTTAAACCGGCTTTTGCAGCCTATTCATTTGGAGCATGGACTCACTACAATGGCATGAGCCAATATGGAGCTAAAGCAAGAGCAGACAGCGGACAAGATTATAAAAAGATAATTAAATTTTATTATGGTGAGAGTGTAGAAAAAAAAGATAAATTTCCTAAGGAAATATGTGTTGAAGGGGAGAATAATATGAGTTTTCAAAAATATCTTTATGGCATAGCAGAAATGCCGAGCTCTTGGAATAAGGAAGCACTGAAAGCACAAGCGATTGCTGCAAGGTCATACGCATACAGAAGAACAAAAAATGGGGGCTGTATTTGTACTACTCAAGCTTGCCAAGTATTTTCAAGTAGTAAATCAAAAAACCCACCCTCAGCATGGAAGGAGGCGGTTGACAGTACAGAAAATATGATAATCGGAGGAGATACAAGTAAATCAGGGTATGGTTGGTACTCCTCTACAACAGGAGGGTATATAAAGAGTATTGGTAGGTGGGACAAGCCTGATGGGGGCAAATGGCCAAACGATGCTTATGAAAAAAAAGCGAAATCGCCAATATTTTACGTAGCATGGTACACAGAAGGTATAAGTTCAAACAGTAATAAGTGCGGTCTCTCTCACCCATGGCTTAAAGAGAAGGAAATGGCTGACATTCTAAATGCCTATGTTGTTTACACTAAAGGTTCTAAAAATGAAAAAAGCCACATAACACCTTTATCTAAGTGCTGGGGTGGAGATCCTTACTCCCATGACAAAATGGCTAAAAAAGCAGCCGAGTATCTAGGTGGTGAGCCGTATAAAAGCGTAAGTTATGAAGGCAGAAAAATTAACGATTCCGGATACACATATGAAATAACTTTTAAAACAAATAGAGGAACTGTAGATTTCGTTGGACCTACTTTTAAAGACGTATTTAACTTGAGGGCGCCGGGGTATATAGCTATTAGAAGCAGGCTTTTTGAATTTAAAACTAAGTAGGTAAGTAGGGCTCAGCCCTGCAAGGGCTGAGCCCGAAGCAACACCCCTTTCCTTTGTGCCTACAACATAATTCTAATTATAAGATAATGAAAATCTGCAAGGCTCAGCCCTGCAAGGGCTGAGCCCTGACAACCCCAAAGATGATATAATAAACCCAATGAATAAACCTTTATTTCTAAGCTCTCTAATAAAAAATCCACGTGGAACTTCCTATGAAGGTAAGGATAATGATGAACAAGTAATTCTCTTGGTAAGACAAAGTCTTGTGTCCGTCATAGGGTGGTTAATTACAGGAGCAATATTATTCATCATTCCTATTTTTCTTATGCCTTTTCTATCGGTTGTTGAGATCAACGATGAAAAAATATTTAACGGCATGTTTATCTTCGCATTCACTTTATTTTGGTACCTAGCCCTTTTCGGATACGTTTTTCAAAGTTTTATCCACTGGTATTTTGAGGTCTTACTTATAACAAATAAAAAAATCATCGATATAGATAGGGGAGCTACCAATATTTCGGAAACAACCCTGGATAATGTTCAGGATGTAACATCAAAAATGGCTTCTGTTATAGGACAAGTTTTAAACGTAGGATCAATACACATACAAACAGCTGCTGAAAGAGAAGAATTCGAATTCCACTTAGTGGATAACCCATCTATAGTAAGGGACGCTATCTCAGACATGGTTGCAAAGAAAGGAAATAGAAAACATGGACTTTAATAATATTCAAACAGATCAACTTATAAAAATGGGTGTAGTTTCCGGAGAAATATTTATTCTTGCTATTATGGTGATATATCTCGTACATGCCTTTATATTGTCAAGAAGAATTAAAATTATGAATCTAAATCTAAAAACACCCTACGCTAAGAGTTTCTCATCACTGTCCCGTATCCACACCATTGCCACCATAATTATCATAATAATAACCGTACTATCTATAGAGATATAAAATGACAAAAAAACTTACCGCAAAAACGCAAGAATTAAACCCAAAGTTACCGCAGTTCAGTAGCTCTTTTTCCAAATGTTTACACATACCCCCTGACACTCAAGATGTTTTATTAAAAAAAGGGACTGTGTATGTAAATTTCTGCATACAGAGCTCATCAAACTTTGATACTCAACTCGTAATAAAAGTGGTCGAAGATGTTTTGCACGATTCTTACTATCAATCCGAAAATATCTCGCCTGTACAATCAATGGAGAAAGCGATTCTGGAAATCAAAGATAAAATTTCCCAACTTTCCAGTGACACCTTAACTGCTGACCCTCAAAGTACCGAGATAAATTTTATATCAGCGGTATTGTGGGGAAATGTAATTTACATAATAAGATTTGGGGACATGGTTAGCTACGTGATGAAAGAGGGAGATGTCTCTACCTTAGAAATGATATCAGAAGGGAAATTCTCATCTTTTTCAAAACTAGTCGATGAAAATGAAGTGTTCATATTCTGCACAAAATCCTTTTCTGAAGCATTCCCTACCGAAACACTTTTAACATCTAGCATACCCGAAAACGACCTTAAACCCGATCAATCTTGTTTGCTGATGAGACTTATGCAAGACACATCCATTCCCAAAGAAGAGGAGGTAGATTTTGGTCTGGGCAACGCTGTTTCAAAAAGTGTAAACAGAGAGAGGGTAGATAAAATATCAAAAAGTATGGGAAAAATCTTTTCAGGACTTTTTGTAGTTTTAAAGAATATTGGAAAAATTGTAAAGCCGATATGGGAATATATAAAGGAAGTAATTGGAAAGATAGTCCCCAAAAGAAAGGCTGTTTTATTCACAAGAAAAATCACTCAAATTTCAAGAAGCGGAAACAAAAAAACAAAAGGGTTGGTATTCCTTATTCTAATAACAACACTTTTGTCCGTTTCCGTATTTTTCACTTTTAAATCAAAGATATTCAAAGAAGATTCTGAGGAAGAAGTTGTAACTGAGGTGCCCCAAGAAGAAGTAGCGAACGAAATTATTCGAGAGGATAGGTCCAGAGACGAAGAGTTTAAAATAAAAAGAATTTCTCCTGAAGTTTTCTATGATTTAAAAATTACTGACCCTGATGCGGAACCTACAGAAATCCAGATTGTAGGAGACAGACTAGCGATAGTAGATAGACGTACAGGCAAAATATACCATTCGGAAATTTCCACCCCTAACTTTATAACTGAACGAAACACTTACCCGGGCATAAAATCTTTAGCACAAACTAACAACCTTTTAACTTTCAATGACAATGAGGGGTATAAGACATACGATATAGGAAACTCACAGATTGAGGATTCGCACACAGTAGATTCTCTTAATCTCACATATCCCTATTCGGGTTATATTTATTCTATATCAAACGATGTTTTGACCAGAAGTAGTGGTAATACAGGGAAGCTTGAAGGCAGAATTTGGGGCCAAAATCCTGATTTCGTTGATGCAAGGTCTATGGCAATTGCTTACAGTGTTTTTGTTTTAAAAAGAAACGGGGAATTAGTTGAATATTCGGGAGGAGCCAAAACCAACTTTTCAGTAGGAGGGCTAGAAAAACCTCTCTCTGAGCCTGTAAAAGTTATTGCTGACTTAGATTTTACAAATATTTTTGTTGCTGATAGAGGAAATAAAAGCATAGTAGTTTTAGATAGTGATGGCAATCTAATACAGCAATATAGAAACGACGATGATAGTTTGTGGCAAGATATTAGGGGTATAGCGGTATCTTCGGATGAGAAAACCATCTTTGTTTTAGACTCAAGCAAGATATATAAAATAGATCTAGAAGAATAACTTAACTTATTCATTTTTTCTGTTAAAATATCAAAATGTTGACCGAGTGGGTTTTTATACGTAGAATACCCATGCTCAAAAGGAATATATGCAATTAATAGCAAAAAAGAGAGAAATTCTCGGTAAAAAAACTAAATACATCAGAAGGAATAAGGAAATACCTGCAGTTATCTTTGGAAAAGGTATGGAATCTGTAAATATATCCTTAGATTACAATAACTTTGATAAAACCTTTAAACAGGCAGGGGAAACAGATCTTATCGATATAGTGGCAGGAGACGACAAATTCAAAGTTTTGGTCAAAGATATGCATATGGACCCCGTTAGCGACAAAATATCTCACGTAGGTTTTTATAAACCTGACCTCACAATTAGAACAGAAGCTCAGGTACCTGTTGAAGTAGTAGGTGAAGAAAACAACGAGCTTGTTAAAGGTGGGGAGGCACTAGCGCTACAACTACTACAAGAAATTACCGTAGAAGCACTGCCTGAGGATATTCCCCACAGTTTTATAGTAGATATATCTAATATAAACGAAGTTGGTCAGGGGGTTACCATATCTCAGCTTGATTATGATAGGGAAAAAGTAACTATACCGGACTTGGACCCCGAGGAAATGGTGGTAAGAGTTGATGAAGTAATAATTGAAGAAGAACCTGAAGAAGAAGTGGTGTCAGAAGAGGAAGCTATTGCAGGTGTAGAAGCTACAGAAGAGAAGGAAGAGGGGGAAGAGGGAGAAGAAGCCATGGAAGAGAAAAATCAGGGCTGAGACCTGACTGAGAGCCACACCGTCATATTCGATTAAATCCCATAAGTACAACTTTTTATATTTTCTATGACACATTATCAGGGCTCATCCCTTTAATCCTGGCCAATCACTACCCATTTATCAGGGTTCAACCCTCCATCATTAACTAAACCATTGAAATATCCCTATTTAACAATAAATTAATTTAGATATTGGAAATAAATTTTGAAGGGTTGAACCCTACACAGTTACACAGTAGGCCACTTACTGTTTATCAAAAGTTCCGGATCGCCATCTAGCACAGGCAAACCTTCCCATATAGCTTCGGTAACAAAAGGCATAAAAGGGTGTAAAAGCTTCAAACCTGTCTTTAAAACATAAATCAAAACCCCAAGTGCAATGTCTTTATCTTCTCTATCTTTTACATTTTCAATATATTTATCCGCAACTTCATGCCACATAAATTGGTATATAAAGTCGGAAGCGTCGGAGAAGCGATATTTTTCTAAACTTTCGTCCACATTTTTAATTAAATTATCCAAACCATTTAAAATATCCCTATCTACATCATTTAAGCTACTTTTATCTCCGGTATAGTTAGAAATATCCTTATTTTCCTTTTCTTTTAAAGAATCTTTCATGATAAGAGTAAATCTAGCCATATTCCATAATTTATTAGCAAAATTCCTATAAGCAACTACCTTATCCTTTGGAAAAGCAAAATCCCTTCCATTGGCAGTACCACTGATTAAACCCATCCTTAAAGCGTCTGCACCGTACTCTTCTATGTACTCCAAAGGATCTATAGCATTTCCAAGCGATTTACTCATTTTTTTACCGTCTACGGCTCTTACTAGACCATGAAGATATATATCATAAAAAGGTGGTTTTCCTGTTAAGTAAAGGCCAAACATTATCATCCTTGAAACCCAAAAACGAATTATTTCCCAACCTGTCTCCATTACGGAAGTAGGGTAAAAGTATTTAAAATCGTCAGAATCGGGGTATTTTAGCGTAGCTAAAGGCCAATGACCTGATGAGAACCACGTATCAAAGGTGTCGGTCTCCTGGAGGAGCCTACAGGGCTCAGCCCTAGGCTGAGCCCCGGGCTGAGCCCGGAATTTGGCATCCTTTGGCGCAATTAATGTTTGTAAACCTTCTTTTACGTCCTCAAACGGGTAATTTTGCAGTAAATCCGATATTTTTCCGGTTATTCTCTGATTTTTCTTATTAATAAAGGTAATCTGAAGATTTGGATTCTCATCAACATCATACCAAGCAGGAATTCTAATACCCCAAACTATCTGTCTTGATATTGGCCAGTCCCTCATCTCCTCCATCCATCGTGTATACGTTATTTTTCGCCACTTTGGGTAAATTTTTACCTCATTAGTCTTAACAACATTTAGAGCAGGCTTTTTAAGTGACTCTACCTTTATAAACCAGTTAGGAATAACTGTGGGCTCTATCTCGTGTCCGCCTTTATAGCAAACTAAAACTGAGTTCTCATACTTATCATCAATTTTTTCTATCATTCCCATATCTTGAAGTTCCTTTACAACCAACTCTCTAGCCTCTAAGACTTTCATTCCAGCATATTTATCAGCATTTTCAGTCATTTTTCCATCCAAACCAATTACGCTAACAACAGGAAGTCCATGCTTTAAACCTATTTCGTAGTCGTTTTTATCATGAGCCGGTGTTATTTTTAATACTCCGGTACCAAACTCCATATCAACGTAACTATCACCAATAACAGGGATTGAAAACTTACCAAGCGGGTCCTCATAATCAATTTCTTTCCCAATGTACTCCTTATATCTATCATCTTCAGGGTTTACAGCCAGAGCAACATCCCCGAACTTTGTTTCCGGTCTCGTTGTAGCTACAACCAAAGGACCATATTTTATATAGTAAAGATTACTTATTTTATCTTTGTGTTTTATCTCCAAATCAGCAAAAGTAGTTCCGCATTCAGGGCAAAAATTAACAATATAATCATCCCTGTAGACCAATCCTTCATCAACCATCCTTCTAAAAGTAGTGTAAACAGTGTTAACAACGCTTTCATCAAGCGTAAAGGTATATCTGGACCAATCTAAACCCGGGCCCATCCTTTTCATCTGATTTTCAATAATCCCCTTATTTTCCTCAACAAAATCCCATATCTCTTTGTATAAAGTGTCCCTATCATAATCAAATCTGGATTTTCCTTTTTCTTTTAAATGTTTTTCAAAAACCATCTGGGTTTCAAACCCCGCATGATCAGTACCGGGAAGCCAAAGTGTAGAGTAGCCCTGCATTTTTTTCCAACGAATTAAAATATCCTCTATGGCGAGCATTAAAACATGTCCTGTATGTAGTTTTCCATTAGCGTTAGGGGGAGGAAGAACTATTGTAAAAGGTTTTTTATCGGGTTCTATCTTACCTTTAAACACATCCAAATCTTCCCATTTTTGCTGGATTTTTGGCTCTTGTATTTTATGATCGTATTTTTTATCCACGAAGATACGATATCAAAAAAATATTGTTCTTACAATGAAAAAACACCAACTAAAGAGGATGTGATAAAATCAATAGGTATGCGATACTCCCAAATAATAGGAAAAACCAAAAAAGATGCCCCTAAAGATGAAGAAAGTATAAGTGCTCAACTTCTTCTTAGAGGGGGTTTTATTCATAAAGAAATAGCCGGTGTTTATACATACCTTCCGCTGGGACTAAGGGTTTTAAATAAAATAGTTCAGATAATAAGAGAAGAAATGGAAGCAATTGATGGTCAGGAAATGTCCCTAACAGCTCTTCAAAACCCAGAAGTTTGGAAAAAAACCGGAAGATATGATGATGGTGTAGTGGATATATGGTTTAAAACAAAATTCAAAAATGGAACAGAAACCTGTCTTGCCATCACTCACGAAGAGCCTCTAACTAATCTGATGGTACAGCAAATAAACTCCTACAAAGATCTTCCGTTATATGCTTTTCAATTCCAAACTAAATTTAGAAACGAGATGAGAGCAAAAGGAGGCCTGTTACGAGTTCGTGAGTTTTTAATGAAAGACCTTTACTCTTTTGATAAAACAAAAGAAGACCATGAAAAATATTATGAAAGAGCAAAACAAGCGTATATAAAAATCTGGGAAAGATTGGGAATAGGGGATGAAACGTATATAACATTTGCCAGCGGAGGAAGTTTCAGCAAATTTAGTCACGAGTTCCAAACAGTGTGTGAAACAGGTGAAGATACAATTTATCTTGATAAAAAGAAAAAAATAGCGATAAACAAAGAGGTTTATAATGATGAAGTTTTAGCTGAATTAGAAATTGATAAAAACAATCTGGAAGAAGTTCGAGCAATAGAAGTAGGGAACATATTTCCTTTGGGTACTAAGTTTTCTGATGCTTTAGGGCTTAGCTACACAGATGAAGATGGAGAAAAGAAACCGGTGATTATGGGAAGTTACGGAATTGGTCCCGGGAGGGTTCTAGCGACGATTGTGGAGCTTAGAAACGACGAAAAAGGAATAGTGTGGCCGGAGAATATTTCTCCTTATAAAGTGATGCTGGTAGGACTTAATTTAGAAAATGAAGAAGTTAAAAAACAAGCAGAAGAACTTTACGAAAAACTGATTTCATTAGGTATAGAAGTTTTATATGACGACAGGAAAGATGTAACTGCAGGACAAAAATTTGCGGACTGCGATCTTGTAGGTATTCCATGCAGACTGGTGGTTTCTCAAAAGACAGAAGGAAAAGTAGAAATTAAAAAAAGAGACGAGAATGAAACAAAGCTACTTACAGATATAGAACTCTTAAACTTTTTTAAATAAAGTTACAACTATATATTAATCTATCCTTAATCCATAATTCCCAACGACGGGTCCGGTTGAATATCTTTAAAATCAAAATTCCTGTACTTCTCCTGCTCGCTTGCGTACATAAAGTACGCTGCGCTCGCAGTAGTAATGGCATTATCCGTACAAAGTCTCAAAGGAGGTACAAAACAACTGACACCCATATCTTCGCACTCTTTTTTTATACTTTCTCTTAAATGAGAATTTGCGGAAACCCCACCACCTAGTAAAACTGCCTTAACTTTATACTTTTCAACTGCCTTCATTGTTTTTGAGACTAGGACATCTACAATAGCGTCCTCAAACTCACGAGCAACAACCTCAATTGAATGTTTTTCATTTTCTATCAATCTTTTTGTAGCAGTTTTCAAACCGGAAAATGAGAAATCAAAATTATCCTGATCAATCATAGGTCGGGGTAATTTTCCTTTTATTGTATTTAACTCACATTCTCTCGCTTTATTAGATAGTAGAACACCTCCTAAATACTTTGATAGTCCCAACAACCTTGCTACTTTATCAAAAGCCTCCCCAACAGCATCATCTAAAGTACCACCTATGTATTCAAAATCCCCATGATTTTTCATCAAAACCAAATCAGTATGACCTCCGCTAACGACCAAAACAACAGCGGGAAAGTCAATTTTTTTATCTTTATCAGAAGAGTCTTCTAAAAAATTTCCATAAATATGACCTATCAAGTGATTTACAGATATGAGAGGTTTATTCAAAAACAATGCCAACGATTTAGCCGCCTCTACACCGACAATCAATGAA
>JAHYJU010000059.1 GCA_019428825.1 Patescibacteria group bacterium
AAGATTGGATTTTCAGAGAACATAAAAAAGACAAAAAAAGATTGTTTTTTACTTCTTCTTTTTTGTTTTTTTCTTTTTCTAATTTAAGTTGTGTTCTCTCAAGGAGTGAAAGAAATCTCATTTTGTTATTTATGAAATTAAAACCTATTTTTATATGTTTTAGAACTTACCCGTTTGGAGTGTCAAGCGAAGCTGTGCGGAGTTTGACTTGAAACACTGATTAATCTTCGCTTTCAGGTAGAGCTTCGCTTAGGCTGTGCTCTACACTCCAGATTACAAAAAAATTGAAATATGTAAGTTCTGTGTTTATATGATTTTATTTCTTCACCTTGAAAACTTTCCTCCTTGCGTATTCCGAAACTTTTCCCTTGTTCCATTGCTGGACAGGCCTTAGATATCCTACCACGCGAGAATAAACTTCGCAAGGCTGTTCAATCAGGCATTTCGGACAAGTAAAATGCTCGCCGGATAAATAGCCGTGATTCGGACAGACGCTGAAAGTCGGCGTGATGGAAAGATAAGGCATCTCTGATTTTTCAAAAATCTTCTTTACAAGTGTTTTAGCCTCTTTTCCACTTGGAAGCCTTTCCCCTAAAAACGCATGCATAACAGTTCCGCCAGTATATTTTGTCTGAAGAGGGTCTTGCAAATCTACAGCTTCAAACAAATCATCCGTGTGTCCAACTGGAAGTTGGGATGAATTTGTATAAAAAGGATCTTGTGGCAAACTTTTTTTATCTTCATTTTCAACTTTCTTTTTTGTTATTTTTTTTGCTTTTGTCATAAATATAAAGTTAGTTTTTAAAAATTTTATTTCCGATCCTCTCTCCATACAACCCCCTTCAACCTCGCTTCAATAAATCTATCTATATCTCCATCGAGAACTTTTTCTGGATCAGTTGTTTCAATTCCCGTGCGGTGATCTTTAACTAATTTATACGGGTGTAGGACATAAGATCTGATTTGATTCCCCCATTCTGCTGAAGTATATTCACCGCGCAGTTCTTTCTTTTCTGCATCTTCTTTCTCCTGTTGAATTTTGTATAACTTTGCTTTCAAAATTTTCATTGCCGTTTCTTTGTTTTGCGATTGACTTCTTTCATTCTGACATTCCACTACAGTTTTTGTCGGAAGATGAGTAATTCTCACGGCTGAATCAGTTTTGTTGACATGTTGACCTCCTGCTCCACTTGCTCTGAATGTATCAATTTTCAAATCATCTTCTTTAATTTTCACTTCATCATCGGATTCAATTTCCGGAAGCACCTCCACGAGAGCAAATGATGTCTGACGAAGATTATCAGAATTAAAAGGTGAAAGTCTCACAAGCCGATGAACTCCCGCTTCATTCTTGAGGTGCCCATAAGCAAACGCTCCAGAAACGACAAATGTCACACTTTTGATTCCCGCCTCTTCTCCTTTCGACATATTTACAATTTCAGTTTTATACTTATGATCTTCTGCATATCGCAAATACATTCGCAAAACCATTTCTGACCAATCCTGAGCGTCAATTCCACCTGCTCCACTGTGGATTGCGATAATTGCGCTTGCACTATCATACTTCCCACTCATTAATGCTTCAAATTCATGTTCAATAAATTCTTTTTCCAACTTCGCCAACCTTTCTTTCGTTTCTTGTAAAATATCTTTGTCTTTTTTCTCGTCTATTATTTTTATTATTTCTGCCAAGTCATCTATTTTTTTTTCGATTTCCTCCCAAAAATTTACCGCGTCTTTATAATTATCTAATTTTTGCATAACCTGTTTCGCTTTCCGCGTATCATTCCAAAAACCAGTTTCATTCACCTGTGATTCCAATCCAACAATTTCAGCTTTTTTCCGATTTAAATCAAAGACAGTCCCTCACGAGAAGGGCCCTCTTTTTTAAATCTTCAATTTTTTCAACTGTCTCTTTCATAAAATCATTATAGCAGATTTTTTTTAAAGTGTAAAATATTTACTATTAGTATCTATAGTATATAAGTTAGTATTTAATATTAAATATTTACTTTGGATTACGAAATGCCTCCTTTTGTCATTTCGAAATGAGCGATAGCGATTGAGAAATCCCTTAAACAATGTAAATAGCGATAATAATATTGAAGAGACTCCTCGCTTAAGGCTCGCAATGGGTATAAAGGTAGGTAACTTGTTGGTAAAAATATCAGTTCTTTGCTAATCTAATAGCAGAATAGGATTTAATATTAAACTAGTTCAATATTATGAAAAAAAACATGTCACAAATGCG
>JAHYJU010000060.1 GCA_019428825.1 Patescibacteria group bacterium
AAACCGGTATCATATGCGGCATGCCAAATACTATCAAAAAATACAATGCCCATAACTTGCATAAATATCGAAAAATAAATTGATAACCAAAACCAAAAATAATTTTTTTGATACAGAGGTGAATTAATGAATGGAATTATGAGTAATACGAGATACGGAATAATGTCCGAGCTCATTCGGTAACCAAAGGAATAACCACCGTACCAATGCTTCCAAAAACTAATTATTAAAGTATGAAAAAGCACTATCAAAAAATAAATCAGGTATTGGGCGTGCTCCCGCTTCCCTTTTTTCATTGCCACGCGTAATCCTACAAAGGAAAATATGAAAATTGGCGAGTAGGTTAAAATTCCCTTGCTGGGAGAAAGCCAAACCCCCAGAAAACTTATCGGGAAAGGGGAAATCCAGCTCCCCAACAGCTGTGATGTGTAACCCTGATTCTCAATGCCAATATAGTATTTGTTGTTATACCAAAGAAAAAATAAGACATTTACAAGAAGCCCGAGCATTGTGAATATATTAGCTTTTATGTAGTTACCTAAGTTTCTAATTTTGATGAGCATTAGTAGAAGGATGAAAACAAGTGCGAGGGCTGAGGTAGGTCTTGATAAAATCGCTAAACCGTAGAAAAAACCTCCCCAAAAGGCACTTGAAGGTTTAAATTTTGGTTGTTTTAGAAAATCCAGTATAAAATACAGGCCCAAAATTGAAAAAAGTTGCAGGGTACCGTGCTGCCACATCGATTGTGAAAGCATTGCGAAATTAACAGTAGCAAATAGATAGATGGTAGTTAGAACATTTGCTTTTTTCTCATCAAGGGAAAACTGTTTTTTTAATAATAGGTAAAAAAATCCACCGGACAGGCCCATTATCAAGGCAGATGAAATTTTTGAAAGAATTATTAAATTTTCCCAATTTATCAGCATCCCAAACTCAAGTGGTAAAAAATAGACAGGAAGAGAAACCAGGGCTGTAATTATGGTAAAAGCCGAGGCGTAGTTATCACCAATCTTTTTGAGGTAAAAAGGTGTCAAACCAAGGGTCTGATCTTTATCATCAGGATGGGGATACCTCTCTATCATCATGTCATAGTAGGTATCTAGGTAAAGAGTTTTTTCTTTAATAATGGCTACAGGCAAGAATATTGTAGGAAGTGTATCTTCTGACTGTATTGGTAAAGTGTTTACACCCGCTCTGTATAAAACAAACCAGCTTAAAAAATATATCGAAAAAGATAATAAAACGATTTGTGAAAATTTTTTGAAATTCATACTAACATTTTACATTATTTTAACGGGTTTTTCGGGTGATTTGGGAAAGGGTCAGAACCAAGGTCTGACCCTTTCCTGGGCTCAGCCCTAGGCTCAGCCCTAGGCTGAGCCCTTCGCTAGACTCAGTCCGGCAACCTAACCGGAAGATACTTTTGAGTTGACCAAATCAAAAACCTATCTTTTAGAACACCCTCTATAATAAGTTCGTTTATTGGGACTGACATATCAAAATCACCGTTTTCGTTTAAATTAACATCAAAACTAAGATGGTAGGGGTCACTAAATATATAGTTAGTAATAGGTACTCTTGCAGACGTAGTAAGACCCCCAGAATCTATGACTGTGTGACCCTTATCTTTAGACAAATAAACAGGTTCTATAACCATATCTGAAATAATTATCTTGATATCTTCAATATCATTCGGTAAAACACTCTGTAACCTCACGTAAAGAAATTCAGATTCAGTGTATGGTAAATCAAATTCAACTCTAACTACCTCAGGTTTTCCAATTTCCGAGCACCCCGGAAAGTACATTAATTTTTCATCTTCCTTTTGGACTTCCCCATTTTCGTCCACATAATAAAAATCAGCTTTTATCCCGTCACTATCCAAATTCTCTCTTAGACATGAGAAAGTAATCTCAATCTCCGTCTTTTCCAAATCCGTTAAGTCACCGGCTAAATTTCTAATCCTAAAAAAGTTCGAGGGGTTTTGGGATACTAATGCATTGAAAAGTTCATGATTTGAATTGACTGCGTTAACAATATCAGAAACGTCCCCGTTTTGAATGTAAAAACTACCATCATTTTTAAAATCCAAAGCATTCTTATTTTCAATTCTAGAATGAATAGGTGAGTAAACCATATAATGGTCAATAAAAACAGGTTCGGAGCCTGAAAAATTATATTCTTTTATTAAAGTATCTTCTCCAAGCTGTTTTGAATAAGGTAGTAAAACAACTTCA
>JAHYJU010000017.1 GCA_019428825.1 Patescibacteria group bacterium
TGGAAACTGTTACGGTGAAGAGGGGGGAGAAATTGGTGTTAGAGCTCTCTACAAAGATGGTTGGGTGTCAGCTATAGACTCTGATATTTTTGCAAGAGATATCCAAGTAGAGGTTCCCGCCGGTACTACTGATAACAGCGACCCGTTACAAACCCCCCAGGGTTTTGCAAAAACATTAATAAACTCGAGTAGTAATAATTCTAATACATTAGGATTTACTTTCTATGAGAGTAATATTAATGGAAATCCTATTGTAGATATTGGGTGTGAGTTCAATAAGATGTTTGAAAACGATGCTTCTTGTAATGAGGATTATGGTGGTTTTGCTTATAGTCTTAATCACAGCTCAGACCCTTATGACCACACTAGTAAATGGCTTAACAATTTTACATTTGCTCCCCCGAGTACATCTGATGAATTGGAAAATTTAGGCACCTCTTTTGAAAAGAATAAGATTTATAATATATCCTCTGACATATTCAATTCAAGGTTAGGTCAAGATGATAGTGTGCTATTTAATTACTCAATAACTGGGGACAGTAATGGTGTTCCAATATTATATGTAGAAGGTGATATTACTATCTCAGCGCCTATTACTACTTCCAGTTTGGGAAGGCTTTTAATAGTTGTATCAGGAAACGTCATAATAGATTCACGAGTAGGTTCAGATACCAATTCATTCAATATGAGCAATGACCCAAACATAATGGCAGGTATTATTGCAAGTGGAGAAATAACATTTGAATCTTGTTGTGATGAAATAACTGTAGATAACAGGGATATGCCAATAATGGTTTCAGCTCCTCTTATATCAAGAACAAATATATTTTTAGAGAGGGACTTGCACCACGACTACAATGCATTTATTCCCCCACATTCAGCTAAGGCATTTAGCAAATACATTTACCTTTTAGCATCTGTGGAAAGAGAAAAATCTCAAGGGGCTCTTTACTACACCGGGGTAACTACATTTGATCTTGATTGGGAGTATATTTATTAAAATGATTAAAAACATGAAAAAAAGAAAATATGAAGAAGGGCAGACTCTATTATTTGTAATTGTTGCAGTAACAATAGCGTTAACGGTGGGGGTAGCTGTATCTACAAGAACGATAAGTTCTTTAAGAAGAGTCTCAAGAACAGACACATCAACAAGGGTTATTGCAGCGGCAGAGGCAGGTATAGAGAACATGTTAGGAAGAACTTACTCACAACTTAATGCGGCAATGGATGCTGATGAAGGCGGTTGTGATGCAATAGGTGCTGAGTTAGGTCCGGAAACCGGTACGTGCATGTATATTCTTTCAGAATCTTCTCCCGATGATCAAGCAGGTTCAGATGTTATATCTTCCCGTGCTGTAGTCAGTGTTGAAAAATTTAGCAGCAACTTGCCTGAGGGAAACGGTTACTCATTTGATCTTGAGCCCGGTCTAGTAAAAGAGATTATTTTGGATGGTGATTCTGAAGATTATACTTCAAATCAAATTCAACTATGCTGGAAATCCAACCGAGCAGTAATATATTATTATTCATACGATTCCAACGGTACTGTAAAAAAGGGTGGGTTGTATCCTAATGGTTTTCCGGATACTAGCATTTTCTCAGGTCTTTTTGAACCTGTACCGGGGGCTCCGAGTAACAGAACCTCTTTAGGTTTTAATTATTGTGAGAACATTTCCTTAGTTAGTGACTCTTCCTATGGTTTGAGAATAAAGGTTTTATATGGTCCTGATACAGTAGCTGTTTTCCCATCGCCTGAGACTCTTCCAGCACAGGGTTACATGTTGACCTCAAGAGGTGAGGTAGCTACAGAAACAGGAAGTGAGGAAAGAGCAACGGTAATAGTTCGTAAATCATACCCTTATGCACCTGATATATTTGACTATGGTATATACACTCCGGAAATTTTGGAATAGATTATTTCACTACCCTACCCTAATATTTCTTGACATCACATCTCATAACGTTCATACTTTATGCATATAGGCAACTAAATAAATCTGCCTTGTTGCTATGTTAAATAAGAAAATTAAAAATTTAGGTTTTGGAAGGGGGGTGAAACGAAAAAAATATGAAAAAATTAATTAAGAAATCGTTTCACCGAAAAGAAGAAGGTTTTACACTTATAGAGCTTTTAATTGTTATTGTTATCATTGGTATTTTAGCAGGTGTTCTTATTGCTGTTATTAATCCTGTTAGACAACAGAATAGAGCTAGGAATGCTACTGTCAGAGCATCAATGCTTAAAGTTGCATTTGCTATAAACTCTGTAAGAGCTGGTATTGGTAGGTTACCTGCTAACGAAGAATTAGATACCGAGCTAGAGAACATGACTCCATTTGCTGGTCAATGCGAACCTGGTGCTGGTGCTACTGCTGGGGATTACTTGAACTGTGTATTTAACCTTAGCGGAACAACAATGCCAAAATATTGTGCCGGAGTGGGTTCCGCAGAGCCTACCGATACCGGTAGCGCCGATTGTAGTTTCCGTGTTGTTTCTGTTGCCAACGATACTAATACAGATTTGCTAAGTGGACAGTTTAGGATTGCAGGAGCAAAGTTTGACCTTGATACATCTGCTACTCAAAGAGAAAGACATCTTTATATCTTTGATTCCAGATCAGGTTTATTAGAATGTGGTGGAGCTTATCCATATCAAGGTACTGATTATACAGACATGGTTGTAAACAACGGCGACCCCATAGATGATACTAATTGTCACAATGTAGCTGAGTAATTTTTATGGTAAATTTTCCGCCCCAGCCGAAGGCGGGGCGGAAGTATACCTTCTATTATATGTTTATAAATAGACAGAATAAAAAAAATGGATTTACGTTAGTTGAAATGATACTGGTTGTAGTCATCATTGGGATATTAGCTGGTATTGTTATAAACATAATCAACATACCAAGAACACAAGCCAGGTCCAGAGACTCAAGAAGGATTGGTGATGTAAAAAGAATTCAAGTTGCATTGGAGAGTTATTTTTCTACCTATCGTTCTTACCCTTCTTCCGGAGGTTCTTGGATGCCATCCGCAACACTTTATACAACAAATCTAACCGGTTACATTAGTGATATGCCCAAAGATCCAAGAGGCGGGGTTGCAGAAAATAACTGTTTCTTATCACCTAGCAACCTTGATTATTATTATTACAGTGACGGGTCGGCATATATTTTAGGTGCAACAATGGAAACTGATACTTATGCCGAGGGTAGCAATTGCATACAGGCGGATGTTCCAAACTGTGGATCAATAATATCCTGTAATAGTAATTCACATTGTTATTGCGTTCAAAACCCTCTATAAAAATGAAGATTCGGAATAATTTTCAAAAAGGCTTTACTTACATAGAAATGGTAGTCGTATTAACACTTCTCCTTATTTTAATTGTTCTTATAAATGTTTTTGTGGATCCTTTGTCCCAAATGAAAAAATCAAGAGATGAAAAAAGATTGACCGATATGTCAACTTTAGATAGAGCTATAAATGAATTTCTTTTGGATAACGGTAGGTATCCTGATCTGGAGGATAATCTTAGGGTTAGCACTACCCTACCCTCCGGTTCTTTAAATCTAAATAACTCAAACTTAGGATGGATATACGATGACCTTTCTTCATATTTGGACAAACAGCCCACCGACCCAATAAATGATAGTGATTATTTTTATTCATATATTCAAGTTGGTACCGGTTATGAAATAAATGCGGTATTAGAATATTACATTGAGGCAATGGTAGATGACGGAGGAAACGACCCGAGTGTTTACGAGGTTGGAAATAGCTTAAATCTAATATCCCCTTGATTTTTATGATAATATTTAAATGTATGAATCTGCCTAAATACTCAAAAGGTTTTACATTAGTCGAACTGTTAGTAACGATGTCTATTATCGCAATAATTACCGGCGGTATCGTGCCTTCTTTTACGGGATATATTAAAAATCAGAATTTAAAGCAAGCACAGGAACAATTCAAAAGCGACCTAAGAACTATTCAAAACAGAGCTTTAACCGGAGCTTTTTCTGACCGTCAGTTAAGTGGTAGCTACGTGTCATATTGGGGAGCTCTTTTTACTGCCGGTTCAGGTACTTCCGTCGAATACTTTATTTCAGTAGACAACAGCTGTCCCCCTAATTATGCATCTACAGCAGAATTCCAAGGTACTTTTACTTTACCAAACGATATTAAATACTACATTGCCCTCACACCAATTCAGACAAGATGTATGTTCTTCGATATAAGGAATGGTGACATTATTACTGAGATAACTATTCCAATTACATTAAAATACGAGGAGAGTGGTTCCGGGGTAGATATTAATTTTAGACCCAGCGGGCTAATTTGGACTGAGGTTGGGAATTAAATAATGAATAATAAGAAACATAAAATAAATAAAAAATTTCAAAAAGGTATGGGGTTGGTTGAGGTCATAGTTGCTCTTGGTATAACCGTATTATCAATAACAGCTTTAGTTTCTCTTTCAATTTCAACATTAAGAACCTCTTTAAACAGCAAGCTTTTATTAGAGGGCTCTAAAATTGCAAATAGAGAGATAGAGCTTGTTAGGGCTTATAGGGACGGTGGGGAGACTCTGGATGGTCAATATATACCTCGTAGCTGGTCAAGTTTTGTTAACAGTGTGAGAGACTGTACACTTGAAACACCCTGCTATATTGGTTCCTCAGGCCCATTACTCGGGGTAGGTTCTCAGAATTTGGGGACTGCAGAGGAAGTTACATGGTATTTTATTGTTACTGACCCCGATACGTCTGCACCAATAATAGAGAATTACTTCCCTACTGTGGTTAGAATATCAGTTTCCGTAAATTGGGCAGTGGGAAATCAGGATAAGGCCGCGTACATATATACGGATCTATCTAACTGGAGGGCTAGATGAAAAAGCAACAGGGTTTTACTCTCATAGAGATGTTGATAGTAGTAATTTTATTGGCTATAACAGTAGGTGTTACCAGTGATATATTGATATCTTTAGTTAGATCAAATACAAAAACTCAGGTTTTAAACGAGATCGAGCAACAGGCTAATTTTGTTCTTTTAAAACTTGAAAAAGAGTTGAGGGATGCAAAAACAGTTACCAGACCAACTCCTGAAGAGGGTGGTAGAGATAGGCTTATTTTTACAAGAAAAGGTGACGATGCCGTGATAGATTATCGACTAGAGGGTGGTAAGCTAGTTAGAGCTGTTACGATTCTTGGTAATACACCTACACATGATTTAACCTCCACAGGAGTAGGAGGAGTTTCAGTTTCTTGTCCAAGTAATCAGTGCTTTACAGTATCCGGACCAAATCCGCAGGTAGTTAAAATTGACATGACTTTTAGATCAGGCGGGGGTATGAATACTTACTTAGGAGATACACGTATCCAATCTACTATAGTTATAAGAAGTACATATTAGAAAAAATAGTAATGATTTTTAATGCCCAAGAGTATCAAAAGAATAAGCAAAAAGGACAGACCCTTGTAATTGTTATTGTAGTTATGGTTTTAGCTCTTAGTGTAGGAGTAACTATTTCAAGTAGATACATAAAAACATTGCGGGATCTTTCCGAATCAGACAACTCTTCCCGTGCTTTAGCAGTAGCGGAAGCGGCAATAGAAAATATCCTGATGGTACCTGACGAGACTCTAAAAGAATACATAGATACAGGAATTTGTGATACATGTACCTTGGAGATATCAGGAGAAAATAATTACAGAGCCAGAGCTGATGTTGAGCTTAGTTATGCCGGTTTATCCGATGATCTCTACATCATAAAAGTTAATGAGGGCGAGGTGTATCAACTTAATCTGAATGGATATAATACAGGTTCTACTGTCGGTGTGTGTTGGGATAGTATGTCACCGGTATATGCATCATACATATATGAACAGTCCGGTGTATTTAGTTCGGAAATATACGCCTATAACCCAATAGGTTACTCAGGGACCACAAATGGTTATTTGGAAGCTGAATCTCTCTATGGATATCAAAATTGTTTTACTGTAAACATTGTTGATACCCCCCATGTTTTACGAGTAAAACCCAATAGTGGAGAGACATTTTTCTATTTTATTCCCACCGACGGTCAGGATATCCCGAGCCAGGGTATTTTAATAACATCAGTAGGAAGGTCAGGCAATGCTATTAGAAAAGTACAAGTTTTAAAGACAACCGGGTCAGTTCCGGAGTTTTTTGACTATGTAATTTATCAAAAATCCCTTGATGACCCATTGTCTAACAGACCAAATTAAGGTAGCATTAACTCATGCCCATAGTTGGATTAAATATCGGAAAAAAAAGCTTTAAAGCAGTAGAGCTTGAAAATAAAAAGGGGAAAATAATTCTAAATAATTTCGGGACATACAACAATCCCAAAGCATCCATATCCTCCGATCCTTTAGAAGATATTGATGCCCTATCATCTTCCCTATCTGATTTTTTTACTGAAACAGGTTTTAGTACGTCTGATGTAATATTGAGTATTGATGAGACCTTTATTTTCATGACTGTTGTAAAAATGCCTATCATGAGTGATAAAGAACTTAAAAGTTCAATTAAATATGAGGCCGAGCAACATATCCCATTTCCGTTAAATCAGGTAAATGTCTCTTATCAAAAATTGGATGAAAATTTATCCGAAAAAGGCAAGATGTCTATTCAGATTGTTGCGGCTAGAAAGAACGTGGTTGATAAATACATTGAGATAGTTAAAAAAGCAAAACTTATACCAAAAGCTATTGAACCCGAAACCGTTGCTTTGGGAAGAGCTTTAGGAGATAGCGCAGAATACCCCTCGGGGACAATGATACTCGAAATGGGATTTGGTAGCAGTATAATGGTTGTTTGCTACGGTGGTCATGTCAGATTTACAAGATCCATACCTATCGGCGGTGATATGATGACTAAAACGATAATGCAGAATCTTGACTTGGATCATGCTCAAGCCGAAGAATATAAGAAAGTTTATGGTCTTGACGAGTTTCAAGGCGAGGGTAAGGTAGCACAAGCAATAACTCCTGTTATGGATAATTTAGTGAGTGAGGTTCGAAGAGCAATTATATACTTCACAAACCATAATCCTTCTGCTAGCATTAAAAGAGTTATAATGAGTGGAGGAACTGCCCTAATGCCAAATTTACTTTCGTACATGGCCAATAAATTGGACTTGGAGGTTTTGCTTGCAAATCCCCTTAATGATATTGAAATATCCCCCAAATTAGAAAAAAGCAAACAGAGTTTAATAGAAGATGTAGCCAGCTACTCTTCTTCTATTGGGTTAGCTTTAAGAGGAGTAAGAAATGCTAAATGATATAAATCTTATTCCACAGACTGAAGTTGTAGAACAGAAAAAAACACAGGTTTTGAAATCAAGTTCCATTTTTTCGGTTATACTTTTAATAGTTTCTATTGGGGTAAGTGCATATTATTTTATAAATCTGACCGATGTAAATAGCAAGATAAAACAAACGGATGCTGACATTGAAATGTCACGAGGGCAAATCAGGTCCATGTCCGAGATAGAGGTTTCCGCGAGAAATCTGGATAAAAAAATCTCAGCTTTGAAGACTTTGTTTAATGGTAGGTCAAAATATTCCTTACTTTTAAAAGAGATGGAAGCTAGAAAACCGGCGGATGTTACTATTCAAAATAGTGATATAAAAGTTGGTCAAATTAGTATTTCAGGCACTTCCGGGAGTTATATTTCGGTTCAATCTTATGTCAATAATTTTTTAAACAAAGATTTTGAGGGTGGAAATCCTGAATTAAAAGATATGTTTGTTGATGTTTCTCTTAACTCGGTAAGTTTGGACAAAGGTTCAAATAGTGTGAAGTTTCTTATAGTAGTTTCCTATCAGGATGGAAAGTTGCAAGGATTATAATGCAAGAAGAAAAGAAAAACCAGATAAATATTAGTGATATTTTGTACAAGATAAAAGGTGCTATTCTGAACTTTATAATACCTTTAGTCTCAATTTTGGTCACATTTGTTTTGGTTGTTTTCTACATTATACCTTCATACAAAGACCTTCCTTTAAAAAAAGAAGAGCTTGATAGAAAGACTAAAACTAAGAATATTCTTAGTACTAAGGTTGCAGATTTAAACAGACTGGTTGATTTTCAGGATATGTTGGATGAGAATCTTGAGGTTGTTAATAAAGTTTTAGTTCCTGAACCTGAAGTGCCAAGACTGTTAGATCAGGCAACTCAAATAGCAGAAAGATCGGGAATGTCTCTTGATAAGTTAAGTTATTCTTATAGCTCAAAAGGAACTTCGGGCGGAGGTTTTGATATGATAACTGTTTCTATGGGTGTAAAGGCAAATTATGAGCAATTAGTATTATTCATGGAGCTCGTAGAAAAAGCCGCTAGATACGTCAGTATTCCTGTTTTCAGGTATTCTGTTTCTAGTAAAACAGATGAGGAGGGTAATTTATCAAGCACCTTTTCCATGGATTCCCCATACCTTTTTGTCCAGTCTGCTGCTGTTACAGATGACCCTATAAATTTAGATATAACCAGCTCTGAATTTATTGATTTTATGGAAATGCTAAAAGGTCTCGATTATTATGATTTTATTAATCCTAATATTGAAGCCGTTGAGGAAGAGCCTGTGGAAGAGGAACCTGTTGAGTTAGAACAACCGGCGGAGCCTGTGGCAGAGCCGGTAGAAGAACCTCTCGTAGAACCTGTCTTGCCTGAGGTTTCCGATGAAAACACTGAAACACCTGTTGAAGAAGATAACCTGTTTCTAAATCAATAACCTAAACGCTTAATTTTTCTGAATTATCTATTCTCCATCTTTCAATTTCTTTATGATTTCCTGATAGCAATACATCGGGTACTTTTAAGCCCATAAAATTCTCCGGTCTTGTGTATTGGGGGTATTCAATATACTGTGATTTCCCCATATCTGAAATTTTTGAAAAAGATTCTATTTCAGAGGCTTCTTTTTTTTCCAAAACACCCGGAATTAACCTAGTCATACTTTCCATTATTGCCAAAGCAGGTATTTCACCACCGCTTAAAACAAAATCTCCTATCGAAATTACATCAGTTGCGATACTTTCCTCTACTCTGGCGTCAATACCTTCGTAACGGCCGCAAATGAGCGTAATTTGACTATATTTTGATAGTTCCATAGCCTTATTTTGATTAAAGTTACTTCCTCTTGGAGATAGAACAATTATTTTTGATCCCTTATCTAAAGAATTATTTTTCTCATCTTGGATTTGCTTTTTCATAATATTTTTACCGTATATTTCTTCCAAAGCTTTATAAACAGGTTCTATCATCAATATCATCCCTACCCCACCCCCGTAGGTTTTATCATCTACAGAACCATAGTTGTTTGTTGAAAAGTTTTTTAAATCCCAAAGCTTATACTCAGCTAAATTTTTTTCTATTGCCTTTTTAAATGGTAAATTAGCAAAATGTTCAGTAAAAAGGTGGGGAAAGAGCGTAATTATATCGAACTTTATCATTTTTATTTATTATAAATCTTCGTCTGTCTTTTGGTTAAAATCTGAGGATTCTTCAAGCATTATTTGTATTCTGACATTGTCCTTGATTGCTTTTGCTTTTGCTAAGTTTCTTAAAGATTTTATTGTTTTTCCTTCTCTTCCTATCACAACCCCCATATCTTCATCAGAAACTTTTATTTCGTATATAAAAATCTCGCCGTCTCGAACTTCTTTAACCTCGACTTCTTCGGGTTTAGCGCATATTTCTTTTATTAAAAATTCCAAAAATTCTCTCATTTTATTCTCCTTTTTCTTCTTCCTTAGGTTCCTCAGTGATTTCCGGTTCACTTGGTTCTTCTGTTGTTTCTGCTTCTTCTTCCTTTACCTCAGTTGGTTTTTTATCTTCCTTCTCTGCGGGTTTCTCATCTTTTGTAGCTTCCACTTCTTTACCGGCGGCTTTTTTAGGCTCGTATTTTACGTATTCATACGTTCCGTTTATTAGCTTATTTACGGCGTCCGTAACTAAGGCTCCGTTACTTTTCCATTTTTCAAATTTATCTTTATCGTAGGAAAACTTTTGTTTTGGATCAAAAGGATTATAGTACCCCAGAACTTCAATATACCTACCGTTTCTTTTATCACGGGTATTAGCAACCACTAATTTATATGTGGGTTGGTTTTTTCTTCCTGTTCTTGATAGTCTTATTGTTACTGACATAGCCGATTGATTTTAGCAGAAGGATTTCTAATTGTCTATTTTTTCTAAAGCGTCTTCAGCAGCCTTTTGCTCTGCTTTTTGTTTGCTTTTACCTTGGCCTTCCCCCCAAAGTTTATCTCCTAAAAATACCCCTACTTTAAAATTTTTCTCATGGTCCGGTCCCCATGAATCCTCTATCTTATAAGAAGGGGTTACACCGTATTTTTCCTGAGCTCTTTCCTGAAAAACCGATTTAGCGTCTTTATATTTTTCCTGTTGAATAACATCATCCATCTTATATAAAAGTTCTCTTTCCACAAATTCTTTACATGTTTCTAAACCTTTTTCCAGATAAATTGCTCCTAAAACAGCTTCGAATGTGTTTGCCAAGATGTATTCCCTATCTCTGCCCCCGGTACTTTCTTCCCCGTTAGATAAAAGAAGCATTTCTCCATATCCTAATCTTCTTGCTTCTGCCCCTATGGAAGACGTACAAACTAAAGCTGATCTGAAGTTCGTCATTTCTCCCTCAGGTGCTTTTTTAAAGTGTTCAAAAAGAAACTCCGAAGAAAGTAGTTGCAATACAGCATCTCCCAGGAATTCTAATCTTTCATTGGATTTATTACCGTTCTCGGAGTGTTCGTTTAGGTAAGACCTGTGGGTGAATGCGGTTCTAAATAAATTTTCATCTTCTATTTTTATTTTAAGTATTTCTTGTACTCTATTAAAATCAAAAGGCATTTTATTTCTGGGAAAAAAACGAAGGATCCTTAGTCCAAGAGTGCTTCGGCTTTTTCTCAGCTATTTAAACAATTACTGAATACTCTCCTCTAACATATCAATTATATCCTGAATAGTCTCAAAATTATCGGAGTGTTCTATCAATTCCATGTGAAAAACCTCTTCAAGCTCTTCCAATATTTCTAAAAGTTCCATATCCCCAATATTTAAATCATCTTCGATAAATGATTCCGGACTTATTTCCGAGGATTCAAGCCCTGTTTTTTCGGTTATTACTTTTTTAATTTTTCTTAAATATTCGGCCATTTTAATTATCCTTTGACTCTTCCGTCTCAGTATCCTTTTCAAAAATTTCCTTAGGCAATTTTTCTTTTTCGGAGGGCAAATATTTTTCTACTACCGTACCCATTACCCCGTTTACAAATTTATGCGACGTATCGTTTCCAAATTCTTTTGCAATTTCCACCGCTTCGTCGATTGCGACTTTTACAGGTGTCTTTTTACCAAATAAAACCTCAAAAATAGCAATTCTGAGTATTACTAAATCAATTTTGGCTATTTTGTCAAGAGGCCAGTCAGGAGCGCATTCTTCTACAATTCTATCGATTTCATCTATATGTTCTCTTACTCCGTCTACTATGAATTTAGTGAGTTCGTTATCGTAGGAAACACCTTCTTCTTCAAGTATTTCTGCTGAAGCTTCTATATTTCTCTCAATATCGGGTTCTGCAAATGACCATGAAAATATGGATGATAGTGCTAATTTACGGGATGTATGTCTTGGGTCTGTATCTGATATCATTTATAATTCGACAGATTCCTCTACATGAGGTCTTTTGTAGGCCTTTTTATTTTTTGTCAGGACTACTTGAACTTCTTCTCTTTTATAGTGAATGTTTCTTTTTCTTCTTGTACGTCCTTTTGATGTTCTACGTTTTGGTACTGCCATTTTTCTTTTTCCTTAAATATTTATATTACCCTTAAATAATTGGGCATAGCTATTTTAACAGCTATTTGCTCGGAGTGAAATATACATATGAATTGGGTTTGTGTCAAATAAAAATTGTTGAAGATGATATAAAAAAATACTCTGTCGGTTGTGTTTTTGATTTTCACTTCCGACAGAGTTTCTATCTATATGTTAACGGCGGTATTTAGTTTCTTTATCTACCTCCCTTAACCATTTTTCGTCTCTAATTTCCCATGAACTTTTCCCCCCATTTCTATCCCTGTCAGTGGGTTTCAAGTAAGAACCATCCCTGAGAGCATCAATGAACCTAAAAAGACTTACCCCATCGTTGTTTTTCCAGCAGTCATAGTCTGATAGGAATCCATTGGTATTTAATTCTCTCAGGTTTTCTCTTACTGCTTGATATCCTCCAAGTTTAGGTGCCTTAATAAGAAGACTGTATTTACCATCAGTTTTTAATAGCAACGTAATTGTGATATCAAAGCTCTCAGTTTTTGTTGTGTTTTGCTTTTGATGGTGGGGGTTCTTGAATGTTTCACTCACAACCCACCTGTCTACCATTTTTTTAACCCTTATCTTTGGGGTTGGTAAAGAGGGAAGATTTAGTGGCCTACCGTTGTTCATTTTTACTCTCTTTCTATATTGGAATTGTGGATTTTAGGGCTAATTTTTACCCTAATTTGGAATGGTCTTATTTATAACATAAAATACAAATCCTTTCAATAAGCTATAGGATAATATTTGACTAGAATTTAAGTGTTTTTAAATGTCAGGATAGTAAAAAAGCTTTTTCCGAACCTTCTCTCATCTACAATACTTAAATCAGTATCTTGGATCAGGTTTTCCAAATCCAGATTTTCCCCGTGGAAAAATATTACTACCCCACCTTCATTTAGAATACCAGCTAGATTGGATACAAGGTACTTGTGAGAAGTATCTTCATAAAAAGGATCAAGAAAAATAATATCGTATGTTCTATGGGCATTTACAACAAATTTTGCAGATTCCTTTCTTTCAACTTCTGATTTTTCTGTAAATCCGCAATTAGCAATATTTTCTCTAATAGATTCACCGGCAAGATAGTTTTCATCTACAAAATCACACCATTCCGCCCCCCGGCTTAAAGCTTCTAACCCCATGTTTCCACTTCCTGAAAATAGATCTAAACATACGGCCCCTAACACTTTTTCACCAAGAATAGAAAAAACCGAAGATTTTGCAACTTCCTGAACTGCCCTGAAATTCTCTATCTCCGGGGCCTTCAACCTTTTATTCTTCACCATTCCCGTAGTTATCCTTATCTCAGGTTTTCTATCTCCGATATTCTTATTTTTTCTTTTTCTTGAACTCATATCTAATTTGAACTTATATACTCACCCTTTCTTTGTGTCAATTTAGATAAAAGCTTCGGGTACTTGTCAATTTTTGAAAAATATTTCTGGGCGTGGACTTTTGCATCTTCAAGCATCCCCAGATCATTTACATTAGCCACTTTTAATTTTTTAAAACCATGTTGCATAGAACCAAAAATATCTCCCTGACCCCTCATTTTAAGGTCAATTTCTGCAAGCTCAATTCCGCTATTTAATTTTTCAAGATATTTTAATCTGCTATATGAATTTCTTGAATTGTCACTCATAAATACGAAACAAAAACCTTCTTTTTTCGATCTTCCTACTCGTCCTCTTAACTGATGAAGACTTGCAAGACCGTATCTTTCTGCACTTTCAATAACCATTATAGTTGCATCCGGAACATCTATCCCTACTTCTATTACCGGTGTTGATACCAAAACTTCGATTTCTCCGTTTTTGAATTTTTGAATTACATCTTCTTTTTCTTTTGATTTCATTCTCCCGTGCAAAAGCCCGACTTTTTTGTTTTTAAAAATTCCCTTACTTAAAATCTCGTACTCTTCCTGTGCCGCCTTAACATTTTCTAAACTTATACTTTCCGAAACACCTATCAAAGGACAAACGATAAAAGTCGGTTCGTTCTTGACTTTTATCCATTGGTAAGCTGTTTCTCTGTTTTTCTCGGGGATTACCTTGGTGGAAACTTTTCTTTGTTCGAATGGAAAGTCTTTTAGCACAGATATTGAGAGGTCCCCATATAGCGTAAGCGCCAGTGTTCTTGGAATTGGAGTTGCCGTCATGGTAAGTAAGTGAGGAGTATACTTACCCTTGGCAAGTTCTACAATTTTTCCTCTCTGCTCTACTCCAAACCTGTGTTGTTCGTCGATTATGATAAGTCCAATATCTTTATACTTATTTTCCGTAAAGAGAATTGCGTGTGTTCCAATTAAAATATCCCATTCTTTATCTTTTACCTTTTCTTTTTTGGCTCCTGTTTCAAGCTCAATTTTCATGTAACTACTTCCTAAAATATTTTCAAAAGTTTCCTTGTGTTGCCTTGCAAGAATCTCAGTAGGTGCCATATAAAGAACTTTTTTCCCATTTAAAAAAGCAAGGTACGAAGCAATTATTGCTACGATAGTTTTTCCTGTTCCCACGTCTCCTTCAAGAAGCCTGTTCATAGGTGTTGATTTTTTTAGGTCATTAATAATTTCACTTAATGCCCCTATTTGGGATGTCGTTAATCTAAAAGGAAGCGAGTCTATAAATTTTTGAATCTCATTCTCGAATGGTTTGAATGCATGAGAGTTACTTTTTATTGACCATTCGTGTTTTCTTTTTTCTACATTTAAAAGCTCTATAAAAAATTCTTCAAACGCAAATCTTTCACGAACTTTTTTTGCTAACTCCACACTGTCCGGAAAATGGATTTCTTGTAGTGACTCACCTATATTTTTAAAGTTTTTTTCATCTAAAAGTTCTTTAGGTAAAAATTCTTCAAGATCAGTCTCGTAATCAAGTAAAAATTTTATTTTGCTTCTGAGCCATTTTGACGATATACCGTAGGTTTCGGGGTAAATAGGTACTAGCCTTCCTGTGTGAATATTTTCAATTGTTTCTGATGAAAAAGCATCCGAAGAAGGTTCCATCTCCGGGCTAATGAAGCAAATTTTTCTATCAAAAGTGCCTACTTTTCCGCTTATGCTGTAAGTACTACCAACATTTAATGTGTTTTTAATATAGTGCTGATTAAACCAAATTATGTCCAGCTCTCCGGTATGATCTATTACTTTCGCTTTTGTTATTCTTTTTCTGTTTTTTGTGAATATGTTTTGAATAGTTCCTAAAACTGCTTTTACTGTAACTATATCCCCGTCTTTAATATCCTGAATGTTTTTAACATTTGTATAATCCTGATATCTGAAGGGAAAGTGATATAAAAGGTCTTCGACTTTATAGATTTCCAGTTTTTCAAGCAGGGTTTGATATTTTGGACCAATTTTTGGTACAACTGAAATTGGCGAATTTACTTCTAACATGGTATCATTCTACCAATTTCCAAGAGATTTATAAGATTTTGTTTACGTACTTTAAAAATTTAATAAGGAGTAAAAAATGGGAGAGACGCATGAAAATAAGACTTCCGATCCGGGTACTTTTAATAAGGTTTTTGATTGGTTTCTGGATGAGCTGAAGGAAGATTCTCATCCTGATATTGTAATAAACGATGAAGATTTCTTCCAACATCACGAAGAAGCCCAACCAGATGTTTCGGATAAGAGTAAAAAGTATCGGGGAATAATTGAAAAGGTAACCAAAGACTAGCAGAGAGGATTAACCACCAATGTACAAAAAAATTGTTTGTGACAGTGAGTTTGTTTTAGGGGTTGCCTTAGACTTCTTCGAAGGAGATTGTAAAAACTCCGAAGACTGTTTTGAAGTTAGAGAGAAGTTTCTGAGAGAGCATCTTGATTACACCGCGGACTCAGGATACTTCGCTCTTGTAAAGTGCCGTAATGGTAACCTTCGAGATATCTGGAAGAAGTTTGAGAAAAGTCTCGCGAAAAACAAGGATATAAAACAGCACTTTCGTATTTTCGCTCTTGGTTTCGAGTCTTTGGAAGACATGAGCTTGGCAATAAAAATCTTTAATGACAGAAATCTATCCTTTCCTATACTTTCGGATGGCGAGTACCGTTATTTTGAATGTGTGCTCGTTGATGAAAATGGCAAAAAGGAAGAAAATGTTATTGTGATCCCAATAATTGAAACCGATAAAATTGAAGAGATGTTTTGGTTTCAGGCATTGCATTGTTCCAATCTTGTGAATCTTTGCGCAGAGAGGGAGCTAAAAAATCTTAGTTGAGGAGATGGTGCAAAATGGATACTTTTAGGCTTTACTTCTATAAAACACATCGAGAAAAAGGCGAAAAATTAGTAAAGTATTTTGTCCAGAACAAATCCTTATCTAATTTTCCTGTTAATG
>JAHYJU010000018.1 GCA_019428825.1 Patescibacteria group bacterium
AAAAGAGGATAGAGAAGAAGAAAATTAATTATCCTCAAGATTTCAGTATATAAAAATCTTACTGATATGAACTCACGTGAGCCTCAACCCCATGTTCAGCTAAAAACCTTATCGTATCTATTGCTGCCTGACACCCATAACCTGCAGCACTTACTGCTTGCCTGTACTTATGATCGTGGACATCTCCAGCAACAAAAATACCATCTATTGATGTTTTACTACCATCATAAATCTTCACATAACCTTTTTCGTCCAAATCTACTAGGTCTTCTAAGAATTTTGTGTTGGGCTCATGTCCTATGGCTAAAAACAATCCCCTAACATCATCCATAATAATTTCTTCTTCATTTTTTATAACTTTTAAACCCTCGATGGAGTTTTCTCCTAAAACTTCTTTAACGGATGTATTAAACATAAATTCTATTTTCGGATTTTCAAAAGCTTTTTTCTGCATAAACTTACTTGCTCTTAAACTATCTTTATCTTTTCTCACCAAAATATAAACTTTTGATGCAAACCTAGTTAAAAAAGTTGCTTCTTCCATAGCGGAATCACCGCCACCGACAACAGCTATAACTTTATCCTTAAAGAAAAACCCATCGCAAGTTGCACATGCGGATACACCTTTTCCAATTAACCTTTGCTCACTCTCTAATCCCAGCCATTTTGCAGAAGAACCGGTAGATATGATAATGGACCTGGTTTTAAATTCATTACCCACGTCAGTTTGAAGTGTAAAAGTATCCTCAAATGAGCCTGATATTTTGATTACATTTTCATCGGCAAAACTAGCTCCATACTTTTTTACCTGCTCCCTCATTTTTGAAATTAATTCAGGACCTGTTACTCCTTCCGGGAATCCCGGAAAATTTTCCACTTCGCTTGTAATTGTTAACTGACCTCCGGGAGGATTTCCTGCAATTACTAAAGTATTTAAAAAGGCACGGGAAGTGTATAATGCTGCAGTTAAACCCGAGGGTCCGCTGCCTAAAATTGTGACGTCAAAAAGAGTACTTGATTGATTCATAGATTTATTGTATTACACTATTGTAATAATTTAAAATTTTTTATAAAAATACATATGCCTAAAAATATTAAAACACTAAAAAAAGAAAAGGAAGTTAAGAAGTTAAAAGACATAACGAAAGAAATTGACGAAGAAGTCGAAGAAGAGGAAGAAGTACTACCCGAGGATGTACAGGAAGCACTAGGAATTAATAAAGCTGAAAAAGCAGCCAGAATTAAGGAAATCGACTATATTTCTGAGTTGGAGAATGGCCTGGATGGTTTTGACTTTGATGAAAAACCCTCAAAATCAAGTTTTGATGATGATTTTGATTCAGACATGGATTAGCATTATTTAATTTATAATCTCAAATTGCATTTTTGTGAGTTATTGGAGTTATGAATTAATAGATTTCTGTTGTAAAATCTACTAAAATAACATGGTTAGTTGCTTTTAAGAGCAGTTCCCTCTTGTGCTACCATTAGTTTTGACAATTTAATATTCTGCCTCCGTAGCTCAGAGGATAAGAACCGTCCGCCTTCGGCGTAGAACCTTGCATTTGAGCCATAGTGCTACGCACTATAGCATCAAAAGTAGAGCAGTTCCCTCTTGTGCTACCATTAGTTTTGACAATTTAATATTCTGCCTCCGTAGCTCAGAGGATAGAGCAGTTCCCTTCTAAGGAAAAGGTCGGGGGTTCGACTCCCTCCGGAGGCGCCAGTTAAAAATTCTAAATACTTCTTTTATTTCCCAAAAAATATTCTAAAATGTATTGTAATGTCTAAAAGATCTTGGTCAAAAGAAGATTTAGTTTTGGCAGTTAAAAGTAATAGGAGTGTTAGGGGAGTTATAAAACAGATTGGCTTAATACCCTCGGGAGGGAATTATAAGCAGATTAATTACCATATAGAAGCAATGGGGCTAAGTAAAGATCATTTTACAGGAAAACTTTGGAGTAAGGGCTTGTCTTTGGGTCATAACCCTAAAATACCACTAGAAGAAATCCTAGTTAAAAATAGTGGCTACCAGTCATACAAATTAAAACACAGGCTTTTTCTAGCAGGATTAAAAAAAGAGGAATGTGAAGAGTGCGGTTGGAAAAAACAATCTATTGATGGGAGAATACCAGTTGAACTTGATCACATAAATGGGGATAATAGAGATAATAGACTTGAAAATTTAAGAATACTTTGTCCCAACTGCCATAGTCTTAAACCTAACCATAGGGGCAAAAACATTAAAAAATTGGCTGGATAATTTTAACTGGCCCGGGTGGTGGAATGGTATACACGCGACACTTAAAATGTCGTGCTCTTCGAGCTTGCGGGTTCGACTCCCGCCCCGGGCACCACCACTAAATATGAAATTTATTAAAAAACACCTAGCAACTATCACCATCATACTTATAATTTTTCTAGGTTTATTTATACGCCTATATAAAATAGACTATGGACTTCCATTAAGTTTTTTGAACGACGAGCTTGATATTTACTATGACGTAATTAAATTCTCCTTAAACTATAAATTCATAATCCCAAAAGAGGGACTTATAGGATTTGCTCCCCAATCTTATGTTTACGGAATGTTTACGGAATGTTTCCTACCTACTTTTTAACTTTTTCAACAATGGTCCTGAATAAAATAATTTCAATTTTTAACTCATCCGTCGATTTTGATTTTTACTTTATTTTCATAAGAATAATAAACTCCCTATTTTCCTTTACGGCTGTTATTTTTACCTTTCTAATTTATAAAAAAATCTTTAAAGATAAAAAGGGAAGTGTTATTGCACTTTTTCTAGCTTCGTTAAACTGGAGGTTGATACACCACTCCCATTATGTAAATCAAGATACATTCTTAATGGTCTTCACAATTTCATCTATTTACTTTTTTATTTCATATCTGGAAAAAAGTAACAAAAGAAGCAAATACCTTTTCCTACTATTATCATCCGTTCTGTTTGGATTTGGTGTGGGTACAAAAATAACTGCTTTGATATCAGCACCCATTGTGGGCCTAGTTTTATTATTTAAAAAAGACGTTAAGGGAATTATTTTTTTACATTCTAGGAACATTATTAGCATTTTCTCTATCTAATCCTTTTTCTATTATCAATTTTCATAGTTTCATTTCGCGCGTATTATTAATGAAAGATGTAGAAGCAGGAGTGGTTTTTAGTTCAGTAGACACTAACCCTCTAAAATACATAATGTCTCTTACTCATCTTCTAACACCTCTTATTTTCTTCATTTCCTTTTATAAAATATTTAACATTTCAACGCACCTCTACAAGAATCTAAAGGACAAAAAGTTTAAAACTAGCATTTCTTATACACACTTAGTCTTAATGGGATTAGTTATCATCTATATACTTTTCTTCTCACTAAGCTCGCGTTTAACCGAAAGATGGATGCTGCCAATAATTCCATTTTTACTTGTATACTCAGCGAGAGGGTTAGTAGAATTTCTTGACTACGATAAAATTAATAAAATAATCAGATTACTGATATTTCTTTTAATTATTTCTACCTACTCATACTATTCCTATAACATTGTCAAACAACTCCAAATAGGAAAACCGAGAGTCAATGCGTATCTCTGGACATTAGATTATATTGAAAAATCAAATTTAAATGATTTTAATATCCTGATGTACACAAACAAGGGAAACAAGGACCCCTTTGGCAATATTAAAAACTGTGATCTTGAAATGTTCTCGGTGTATGAGTCAAGAGGGGCACAATATCATTATCCAAAAAATCCCACTTCATATGATTTTGTTATTTTGTACTCGTATCTAGAAAATAATTTTGAAAACGATTATGTTAAAGAAAAATATCCCGAGTACTATAAAGCGTGGTCGGGTTTTATTCGAACAGTTGAATATGGTGAGAAATTTAGATTGTTAAAATCTTTTAATACTACTAAAATGGATCTGATGGGAATACCTGAGATTCTTATCTACGAAAAAATTAAGTAGGTCTTTACCTTTTCTTGTACAGATAAATCCTAGGTTCCACAAAAATACTTCCCTGGAAATTTAAATCCTTATCCTCAAAAATATCATACTGCTCTAAATAAGCAGGCTCGGTTTCAGGACTACTAAAAGAAAAGAAAAATTCAGGTTCATCGGACAGTCCGTAAAGTTTTTGCCATGCCATCGTTGCTCTTATTTTATTTGCAGATGTACCTTCATTTACCAATGATTCACTTCTGTCCCAAACATAACTATTTGAAATTACAAAATCCTTAGCCATTTGAGTAGATAAAAATGCGCTAAAAACAGAGAATATAACAAGGGTAGAAAGGTAAACATATTTTAATTTTGTATCAAAAACTGTTATATGAATTAAAAATAAGATAAAAAGTGGAATTAAGGGAAGAAGGTATCTATCGAAAAATATACTTGTAAATATCATCAAAACGATATATCCGACTATAGAGACGGAGAAGATGTTAAAGATTTTTCTTTTAATGAAAAATAGGCACGGAATAAGGAGTGCCAACATAATTTTTGATGCAAAATCCCAAAATCTAAAAAGATCGAAATTCCATTTAAAATGATATTTTGTACCCATTATAGATCTTGGAAAAAATCCCGTTCTTTCAAATGTGTTTTCAAAATATGGATACTCTTCCCAAGATATTTTTCCGGGAACGTAGAATTTGTTTAGTAAAAAATACAAAAGCCCGGCTGAAATTATAATGAAAAGAATATTAAAAACTTTTTTTCTATTTCTTACTAATGTGGTAATAACAAAGTTGAACACAAAGGGAAGCACAAAAGATGTAGTTACAAGAAGAATTCCATAAAACAAAGAATACGCATATTTTGTTTCCGAGAAATTTTCAAATATAAAACCCTTACTGTACATACCGCTTGTTCTTGGAAAGTATTGAAAATAGTAGGCAAAAAGAGTTCCTACAACCAAGGTCTGGGTAATTGCTTCTTTAAATCTTTTTTTGAGAAGAAGATAGGGTATATATGCAAAGTTAATAATTATTCCGTTTTGTTTTGTGAAAAAAGAGATTATTCCCGAGATGTTAAAGAATAGAAAACTTTTTATTTTATGTGTTTTTTCATATTCCAAAAGAAAGTATATTGCCAAAAGCATAAAAACCATTGTGTAGTTTTCAGTCATAAAACCTATTGAAGAGTAGATGTGCAGGGGAGTGAAAAACATTATGAGTGATACTAGGCAGGACATGGGTTTGTTCAAGTCAAAATGATCGTTTAGGATTTTTGCAAAAACATAGAAGTTAAAAAGTGAAATGAAAAAGGTTAAAAAAGGGAGATTTTTCCATCCGAATATAAAGGAAAATATCATTCCCAAAAGTCCTTGAGCATAAAATGTGGTAGATGTTACTTGAAGGAGGGAAAAATCTCCCGACATGAATCTAGCTACCGTAGTATTTCTGTTCCAATCATCGTTTTGCATGAAATTGACCTGGGATATTGTTGAAAAAAACAATATGAACAACACAACGGGCACAATTTCTATGATGGATATATTCTTTTTTATATAAGTTATTATCTTGGTTATAAGTTTATTATATTACATTATTAATCAAATTCAGTCATTTAAGGTAAAATATATTTATGAAAGCTCATTTAAATAAAATTTTGATAGGGATTATCGCTGTATCAATTGTATTTGGGGTTTTTTTGAATATTAAAAAACAGATGTCAGTAGATAAATCCCGCCTTCCTCTTAGAGTAGTGGAGGAGAGATTGTTTCAAAGATGGATAACAAATTTAAAAAACAAGGATCTTGATATTTCTGCCGATGACTTTTCTCTTAAAGAGCAGGCTGAGATTTACAACACTACATGGATGACTGTAAAGTCTGCTGAGAATCCTGAAGAAAAAGCTCTGTATGACGAGACTATTGAGATACATACGGATATGGATAAGGTTGTTTTTTCCCCAAACGGGAGAGTTTTTGTTGATTTTAGAGGTATTAACAGAGGAAACGTAAAAGCAAATGAGGTTCGGGTTTACGGTCTAAAGGAAGATAAGATTCTCGATGCTAGAGTTTTAGATTGTTCTATAAAAGGAAATTGTTATTTTGACAGAGCATATTTTCTTGATAATGATGTTTTTGTTATTACGGAGTTTTCGAGAAATATCAGTAAAAGGGACACTTCAGTTCCTGAATGTGGTGCTGAAGAGATTTGTACATACACAATTAAGCTTCATTATGTTGATATGATACATAATACTAGGTTAGTTTATGAATCAAAGCCTTTTGATATTGTTATTGATGATTGGATGAAGAATTTTTAGTTGTAATAAGGTAAAATTGGTTGTTCACTTTGAGAACCTAAATATCACCGGGGTATAGCTCAGTTGGTAGAGTGCGCGGTTTGGGACCGTGAGGCCGGCGGTTCGAGTCCGCCTACCCCGACCAGTAAATAAGTGGATATCACCTTGAGTGGTAGCCACTTATTTGCTAGTGGGTGGCAAGGTTCGAATCTAGGCTTTAGCCTGGGTTCCACTTTTGATGCTATAGTGCGAAGCACTATAGCTCAAATGCAAGCTTTGCTTTGTCCGCCTACCCCGACCAGTAGATTTTGTTCATCACCGGAGATGGTTCACAAATTGAAAAAATATCATTTTTCTACCTAAAGTTAGGTTTAATCTAACTTCCAGATCAAAAATGAGCGGGACTTCTATTTATTTCTCATAATTCGAGATTATTCTAAAATATCAATTATTACTTCTATGACTATCATTGGCTCGTAATTACTAATAAAATTAGGTAATATCATCGCTAAATACAAGCGTATTTGTACAGACAGATATAGATATTTTATTACACACTTTTCTCAAATATCCCTTTTAACTTTACCGTTTAATGGTTATAATCAGCAGTAATGGCGGAATATAAACGTGTGCTGTTAAAACTAAGTGGGGAAGCGTTTGGAGGAGAAAAGAAGGTTGGCTTGGATTTTAAAGCGATAGGATCAATTGCGTCCAATATTAAAGACCTCATAGAAGAAACAGGTATTCAACTTGCGATTGTTAATGGTGGGGGTAATTTGTTTAGAGGTCGTAACTATCGTGAAGGAACGGTAGATCCAGCTCAAATGGACTACATAGGCATGTTAGGAACCATTATGAATGCCTTAGCCCTCCAGCAAGAACTAAACGCTCTTGGAGTCAAATCACGAGTAATGTCATCTTTAAGATTAGATCAAGCCTGTGAACCTTTTATACGTCTAAGAGCCATTCATCACATGGAAAAGGGGTATGTGTTGATATTAGCAGGTGGTACGGGAAGTCCGTTTTTCACTACAGATTCTGCTGCCGCTCTTAAAGCTGCAGAAATAAACGCAGATATTCTTCTTAAAGGTACAAATGTAGACGGGGTTTATGATTGTGACCCAAACAAAAATTCAAATGCAAAAAAGTTCACCCATCTCACATTTCAAGATGCTTTAGTTAAGGGTTTAATGGTCATGGATTCTACTGCGTTTGCTTTATGCCAATCTCAAAACATTCCTTTGGTAGTTTTTGATGTCAGAGATTTTCAAAATGTTAAACGTGTTATCAATGGAGAAAAAGTAGGTACATTGATTACTCCGTAACGAAAATTACTCATATTTAATAAAAAAGTACGCTAGATACGTGCTGCCTCTGGGTACTGTTAAAAATAAATGGATATTAAAAAAGGCATTCCCGCGGGAAGTACACTTACCCTTTGGCAGTCCCCTTATCATAATGAAACAGTCTTACGTTAATTGGTGTGTTTTTGCAAAAGTGTGTTTTCTATTTTCCTTCCTTTTGAAGATTTTGTGCATTTGAAGAGGGGGCAGGGAAGCTATTTTACTTTTTAATAAAAAAAGGTTGAGAACTTTTTAATTTCCCAACCTTAGTTACAAACCTAGTCCCAAAATAGCGATCCTATAAATTTACCCACTGTCAGTTTATTATCTTCCTTTTCCTGCCATTCTTCATACTCTCTGTCTGACCAATCAGAGTAATCAAAAGAGGGGGAAGAAGAAGAGCCACCTGATCCAGTAGTATATTTATATTTTTTGCTTCTTTCAGCATATACTAACATTAGTGCCTTCTCTTCAGCTTTTCTTACTCCTTCTTTGGTATGTCCTTGAATATTCCACGTTTTAAGATCTTCGGGGTTATTAGGATCCAAACCAGCTTCCTTCATTAATCTTGGACGTTCTACTTTTAACCAATGCAGTTTTGCCGCCCTTATTTTTTGCAAATCTTCTTCCTCTTCCTCCCTCATTTTAGAGCTTTTTTCTATAATCTCTCTATATTTTTCGGCTTCTTCTTCGGCACGTTTTTTTCTATTTTCAATGCCTCTTTGTTTTCTCCAATTTTTAACATCTTGAGGATTGTCGGGATTTAACCCAGCTTCAAGCATTAATTTTGGGCGTTCTACATTTACCCAATGTTCATGCTTTTCCCTTTTTTGGTTTGTAACTCGTTTTTTCTGTTCTTTTATCCAAGCCTCCTCTTCTTTAGCATTTTTGAATTTTGGAATGTCTTTATCGCGTTTGCATCCTGAGCTAAAGACTGCAAAGATAAATTGAATAATTATGTCAAATAACATTTCGCACTCTCCTTTTATGGTATGGGTTTATTTGCTATATTATAGCATTTTTTTAGGACACTCTTTTTCTGAATGATAAAACAAATCACAGTTTATCAACAGCAGCAGTACTACCTATCTTTTATAATAAAAAAAGGTTGAGAACTTTTTAATTTCCCAACCTTAATTGTACTAAGGAGTCCAAAGTAAAAAATCAATAAATTTTTCGACTGGTCCCCTGTTACTTTCCCTCTCCATGAATCTTTCCAACTCTGCATCTGACATATCGTAGTCTCGGCTAGAACTAGAATCTGAAGAGTAATTAGATGTGTAACCTGATTCACTGCCAGAAGTGTATTGATTTCCCAGCAATTCTCTCCGTCGAGCTTCTTCTTCTGCTCTTTTTTTCTTATTCTCAGCTTTTCTTTGAGCCTTCCAAACCTTAACGTGTTCAGGATTATCAGGATCCAACCCAGCTTCCCGAATTAATCTTGGACGCTCTACGTTTATCCAGTTTTCGTGCCATTCCCTTCTTTGTTGTTTACGTTTTCTTTCCTCCTCTTTTATATAAGCTAACCTCTCTTCCTCAGTGTTATAAGGTAAGGGTTCAGACTTGTGCAAAGCTTCAGATATTACATGGATAATACTGATTAGAAACCATAACATTTCTCACTCTCCTTCTTAAGGTTATAGATTTATTTGCTGTATTATAGAATTTTTTCATAATTCGGTTCCCTGTAAATGTGATAAATATTTTAAAAAATTGAAACAAATTAAATGATAAAATTATCCCATGACAAACAAATCCCTGTGCCCCAACTGCAGTGGTAGAATACAACAAAATAAATGGTATCCGAAGCGTATAGACGAGTGGAGAGAAGTAATATTATCTCGTGTTTATGATTACAAAAAAGATGATTCTGATCCAAGGTATGCAATTTTTTCTAATGTTGCATATAATCTTCAATATCTTGAGTTTATAAATAAATGTTTACAGGAACTTTATCTTAGTTCCGTAATTAGATCCCAACTTATTAAAACTTTTACATTAACTTCTTCTCAAATTATTGAGTGTTTATTGCATATTAAACTTATTGAGTTAAAGGTTGATGAAAATGAAATCTGGGAGTTTTCTAGAGCTTTGAAATTAGCAGAGGAGAAGAATGTTTATGGTTTGGGTAGTGTTTTTTATAGACATGAATTAAGAAAAATGAAGGATTTAAGGAATAAAATACATCTTCAATCTTCTGAAGGTATCTCGGATGCCGATTATGCTGTTTTTGAGAGTATTGAGGTTTTTAATGAGGTTAAAAAGATTACTTTTGGTTTCTTACAAAAATGTTTAAAGATAAGTACGGAAGAAATGAATGAGATTTTCTATTTTCTTCTTCCTTTTGATGATTTTGTGCATTCGACGAGGGGGTAGATATTCAATTCCCGGCTCTTATATTTAATTGAAATAGTAATTCTTCAATAAAATGGTTTTTAATCCAAATTTTTCTTTTTTCATCTACAACTTCTCCCAAACCATCCAAGATATATTTTTTATCTACATTATTTTCGATAAAATTTATTAAAAATTTATAATACTCCACAACGGACTTTTCTGTTCTAATTTTTATTATTTCTTCTTTTGGTTCCCAGTTTTTTTCAAACATAAACCACGTGTCATATAAATCCCTATTCTGAAGTTTTTTTCTATCTGTAATCGCACAAAGCTTATGTGCAAACATATATTCAGGTTTTAATGTAGGGATTGATATTCCAAAATAATTCTTAATTACGTATTCATCAGGATAATCTCTTTTACTTATTTCTATCTTAATTTTTTGTAATCCTTTTTCAAAGCTACCGAGCCAAAACCAAGTGTTTCTTTTTGAAGAAAAATCTTCGATGTTCACGTAGTTTTTTAATATGTCGTTTATTTTTTCATGATTTAAGTCATTGGATACAAGATTAAAATCTAAATCTGTTGAAAATCTATTAAGATCATAGAAAATATATAAACAAGTGCCTCCTTTAAAGGCCAGTTGACCTTGAAGATATTCTTCCTTAAAGATATCCCTTAGTATTTGTTTTAAAATTACTTCGTGCTTATTTTTATCCAGCATAATTTAATTTATTTCTTAAAATTAATGTATTTACTTCATCCTCCAACCTTTTGTTGTTGTAGATTTGACTTATACTTTTGAGTTTTGACGTATCGATATTTCTAAGGTTATCAAATGCGATAGATTTATTTAAATAAAGAGTATCGCAAATAGCTCTTTCGGGACCTGCAATGGTGTATTTGTCTGTAATTAATAACCCATCCTGAATATTAAATATTTCTTCTTTTAACTTGTGGTAGATAAATTTTTTTCCGTCTACTGTAATTGATTTATAGTATGAGGCAAATGAGTGAATATCCGAATATTTTTGAAATATTATTCCGTGATAAGCTAATGCGGTGTAATGTGAGATATATGAAGGTGAGATTAGTTTTTGAGCTAACTCAAATGTATCATATTCTTTATTAAGAAGATAAATTCCCCTTCTAATTGAAAACATTCTTTCCCTTCTAATGTAGTCTTTTACTGATTCATGAACTGATCTTTTATCAGAAGATTGCCATAAGACCATTAAATCATCCGGAGTAAATACATTTAAACCCGTTTTTTGTAATATTTCTAATTTTGTCATCTGTAGTGGTAAATTATCTACCACTATAGTTTACACTTTACGTTATTAATGTCAATTAGTGTGTGTTTAAAAATAAAGAAAATGAATAGGATTTTGTTCATACGATAAGGTCTTTCACGCTTTGTGAAATATAACTAGGTGGTTCTATTTAATGATATTTTCATCATTTTGTGATAATTTCTGATTATGAAAAAAGAATCAAAAGATAAAACGATAGCGATTTTTGAAGGTAATAAAATCCGTCGTGTTTGGGATGAAAAGAAAGAACTGTGGTATTTTTCGGTGATTGATATAGTAGAGGTTTTAACCGGAAGTAGCATACCACGTCGTTACTGGTCGGATTTAAAAATTAAGTTAAAAAATGAGGGAAGTGAAGTGTACGAAAAAATCGTACAGTTCAAAATAACAGCTGACGACGGCAAAAGTCGGGAAACGGACGTGGTCGACACCGAAACGATGTTTCGTATTATTCAATCAATCCCATCTCCAAAAGCAGAACCTTTTAAACTTTGGCTGGCACGGGTAGGTTATGAAAGAGTAGAGGAAGTTGAAGATCCGGAAAAGGCTATTCAAAGAGCTATGGCTACATATCTTAAAAAGGGATATTCCAAAGATTGGGTTGATTTGCGCCTTAAAAGCATAGAAATTAGAAAAGATTTAACAAGTGAATGGCAGGAACGAGGAATTTTGGATAAGAAAAAGTTTGCTATTTTGACTGATGATATTACTTTTGCTTGGGCAGGATTAAAAACAAAGGATTACAAAAAATACAAGGATCTGAAAAAAGAAAACTTGCGAGACAACATGACTAACTTGGAATTAGTTTTGAATATGCTGGCAGAGACTGCAACTACTGAGATATCAAAAGAAACTAAACCGGAAACGTTTCCAAAGAATAGAGAGGTTGCACAGGAGGGTGGTGGAGTGGCAGGTAACGCACGACGTGATATTGAGAGTAAGACAGGAAAGAATGTTATTACGGGTAAAAGTTCTAATAAACTGGAGAATAAAGATAAAGCGAAGAAGTAAAAATAAAAAAGAGGCATTCCCGCGGGAAGCACGCTTACCCTTTGGTAGTCCTCTTATCATAATGAAACAATCTTACCTCAATTGGTGTGTTTTCTATTTTCTTCATCCTTTCTTGAAGTGCTTGTTAAATAGGGTAGAATTATAGTTGAAGTTGAGACCTAAATTTATTAAAGGAATTAAGGAATCGGAATATGAAAATTTCTTATAGTAAAACAAGGGAACAATTCCCACTAAGTACCAAAAAGATTATAAAGAAAACGATATTAAGAACCTTTACTTATTGGTTTTTACTTTCTATACCTTGGATCTTTGGTATTCTTTTGTCCTCATCCAGACCATTTGGATTCTTTATACTCTTTAAAGTTATTCTTTTAATTTTAATAGGTTTTTTGGTCTATGTATATCAAAAGTGGTATTTCGCAGTGTATTTTTATGATCTAACACCTGATTATATTCAAATTAAAAAAGGCCCTATAACACCAAAGGAAATTACAATTCCCTATGAACGTATCCAAGACATTTATGTTGATCAAGATATTTTGGACAGATTGTTTGGACTTTATGATGTGCATTTATCCAGCGCAACAGTAACTTCGGGTATTGAAGCTCACATTGACGGTTTAGAAAAAAAAGAAGCAGATGGGTTAAAAACAGTTTTACTTGATACGGTAAAACAAAAGATCGGTAGAAAAGATATAACAAATACTCAATCTAATATTTCAGAGACACTAAATTTATGAGCAATGAGATAACGGAAAAAGTTTATCCTGTTGAAAAAATATGGCCACTTAAACCCTTATTTTGGCCGGTAATTATTTTTATCATTTCATCTATTCCAATTATTCTTTTTAGTATTTTGCTGTTTATATTTAAATTCGGTCAGCCTCAATACGACGGTGAGATGTTAACAAAATTATTACTGGGAACACTAAGTTTTTTTGCTCTTAGCCTATTTAATTTCTTAGATAGGAAATATTTTCATTATGCAGTTGAAGATAGATTTTTAAGAGTAAAACAAGGGATATTGTCTAAAAATGAAAGGCACATTCCATATGAGGTTATACAAAACATTCTGGTTAAACAGGACCTTTTTGATAGATTATTTAAACTTTCTACTGTAGAAATAGATAATGCTTCTCAAGCGGGAGGTGTGCTGGCAAATAATCCACAGAATAAGTTTTTTGGGCTAGATATACCCCGCGGAGAATCCGGAAATTTTGAATTTATAGGTTTTAGAGGTAATAAGGTAAATATTCCGGGACTTAAAAAGGATAATGCTGAAGCGCTGAAAGAAATTATTTTACAAAAAATGAGAGAAAATCCGATAGAGAATAACATATCAGGTTTGTAAATCTTTTCTAGATATCCTAATCCTAATACTTTACATTTTCTTATTCCTTTTGAAGATTTTGTGCATTCGAAGAGGGGGTAGGGTAGGTTTAAGTAATTTTCTAGTAATTCACAAACCCCCATTCTATTTAAAATTTACAGATTTAATCTTTTCTTAATTATCCAAGTATAAAATACCATAGTGATGACCGGTAACTATGCATTCATAGATGGGCAAAACTTATATAAGGGAATTCAAGAATCCGGGTGGGAACTTGATTATCTAAAGTTTAGAAATTATCTAAGGAATAAATATAAAGTAACAAAAGCGTTTATTTTTCTTGGTTACATACCGGTAAATAACAAACTTTATAAAAGATTACAAGAGAACGGTTACACATTGATATTTAAACCTGTACTGGAAATTAAAAAAGCAGGGAAAAAAGATTATAAAGGAAATGTTGACGCAGAATTAGTATTACACACTCTTATTAATATCAACACTTATAATAAAGCCGTGATAGTTTCAGGAGATGGAGATTTTCACTGTTTAATAGAATATCTAGACGAAAAGTATAAGTTAGAAAAAATTCTTACACCGAATGAAAATTACTCATCTTTAATAAGAAAGTAAGCTAGATACGTACTGCCTCTAGGTACTGTTAAAAATAAATTGAAATTAAAAAAGAGGCATTCCCGCGGGAAGCACGCTTACCCTTTGGTAGTCCTCTTATCATAATGAAACAATCTTACCTCATCAATTGGTATATTTTTGCAAGAGTGTATTTTCTATTTTTTACTCTCTTTAGTAGATATTCAATATTTAATCCTCACTTAATCATTCCTGGATATAATGAAAATAAGATACTAATTTAATCCCGTTGTCTTTATGTACACAATAATGTACATTTAGTTCATGGATAAAAATATGTCTTTGTCAGATGCAAGAAAAAATTTACCTAAAATATTAAAAGAAATTAGTGAAACGGGAGGACGTGTTGTTATTACTGTAAATGGTCAACCAAAAGCTACTTTGATTAATTCAGAAGAATTGGAATCTTTGGAAGAAACTGCGGATGTTCTTTCTATTCCGGGAGCAAAGGATAGTGTTTTGAAAGGTCTAGAAGAGGCTAAAAAAGAAAAGGGTGTGTCTCTTTCTGAGATAGAGTAGGTTTATGAAGGTTTTTCTTACTCCAAGTGCTTTGAAGCAGTATAATCTGTTGTCTGAGAAGTTTAAGGTTAAAGTTAAAAAGAAGCTCATGTTTATAGAAAAGAATCCCTACGAAGGAAAGAAATTATCCGGAAAGTTATCTGAAGTTAGATATTTGAGAGTTTGGCCTTACAGAATTCTGTACTACGTAGATAAAAAATCCAAAAAAATTTATGTTGTTACGATTGCTCATAGGCAAGGGGTTTATTGTGGTGACTAATGTTTTTTACTTTTTAATAAAAAAAGGTTGAGTTTTTTTAATTTCTCAACCTTAGTTACACATCTAGTCAAAGAATAGGGACCCTATAAACTTACCCAATGTCAGTTTATTATCTTCCCTTTCCTTCCATTCTGCATACTCTTTGTCTGACCAATCAGGGTAATCATGAGAGTGGCTGGAATCTGAAGATTGTTCTAACTGACGATATCTAGCACGTTGTTGTTCCAACATTTCTAAATCCTCAGTAGCCTTTTTTGCTCTCTTTATTTTATTCTCAGCTTTTCTTTGTGCCTTCCATATATTTACATCTTCGGGTTTAGTTGGATCTAGACCGGCTTCCCGAATTAATCTTGGGCGTTCTACATTCATCCAGTTTTCATGCCATTCTCTGTTTTTTTGTTTAAGGATTCTATTCCGTTCTTTTTCCCAATCCTCCCTTTCTTCTTGATTTTTGAAATTAGTAATCCGTGTATCAGATATATGACCTAAGCTAATTAACATGCCAATAAATTCAATTAGTATCTCAAAGAACATTTCGCACTCTCCTTTTTTTAAAGATAGGGTTATTTACTGTATTCTAGCAGTTTATCTACTGATTCTCAATTTAATGTGATGGGGGAGATATATTTTCTTATTTGGAATAAAAAAGTGCCTCGGTATCTTTAAAAACGTATCTTCGGATTACGTCTTATAAAAAAGATAACGAGGCTTAGGTCAAAACTTCCTTAGTATCAGCTAGGCGTTGACAGAGTAGCTTTCTGCAAGGCCTAGGTAGGTATTCGCAAGGCGTTGATGGAAAAAGTTTTTCCACAAGATCTTGGTATCTTTTCTTTACCCTAGCGTTTTTCAAGATTTACTACCATGTGCCGAAGAAGGGTAATGCAGAAGTCACACAGTATCTTAAGATCTGAAAACGCTCTCCTTTGTTTTTCATCAAATTGTTATATCTCCGACATAAGAAGCCCAGATCTAAAACTTTCTTAAGTCGTCCTTTGGATTTTACATTTAAAATTTCTTTGTCAAAGGATCCAAAGGGGTCTCATAAACCTTTGACAAAATGACGATGGGCCAACACTCTTAAGTGGAATATACCTTACTATAAGACTAGAGTCAAATGGGGTAGGGCA
>JAHYJU010000019.1 GCA_019428825.1 Patescibacteria group bacterium
CCACAACTTTCAGACCTATCCCCGGGAAAAACATCAACATGCATACTCCACAAACATTTAGGGCAATGATTAGTGTATCCGTCACCGATAACTTCAAACCCACAATTACCGCAAATAAAATTTTCGACTTTCTTTTTAAATTTTTTAGACATACCTATTCCTAAATTAAAAAATACGATACTATTATATACAGTAATTTTTAAAAATCATGGAAAAACAAACTGTCCAATTAAAAGAAGAAGAGCTTTTAGCTCTGGTAGACAAAAATAGAGCACTAGACGCAACATACAAACTAATCGAAATAATTTTAGGAACGAACGACTTTGATGAGATGTCCCAAAAAATTGCTGACATAATCCCAATGGCTTTAGGATATGAACTTGCAATTTTATGGCTAATTGATGACCAATATCAAAAACTAGTCAGAACAGCTGTTTCCCAAACCATAAAAGATGAAAGGATAATGCAAAAATTAAAAGACTCGATGAAAAATTCAAGCATCGCTCTGGGTTACCATGAAAATTTATGTATCAAAGCCATCAGTGAGCAAAGTCAATACGTCTCTCCAAACCTTTTTGATTTTCTAGGACCGGCAGTAAGTCACGAAGATGCGCGAGAGCTTCAACAAATGTTAAGGACACAGCTAAACGTAGCCACGCCTCTCATGGTAAGAGACAGACCCATTGGAGTTTTAATAATCAGCATGTCCAAAAATACAAATGACCTATCTGATTTTGAAAAAGAAATGCTTAGAAAGTTTTCTGAAAATGCAGGAATCGCCCTTGAAAATTCAAAACTTTATAAGAACTTAAAAGATGCAAAAAATGACCTAACTGAAGCTTATGAGAATTTGATGGTCATAAATAAAATGAAAGATGAGTTCTTAACTGTCGCCTCACACGAACTTCGAACCCCAATGACCATAGTAAAGAGTTATCTATGGATGTTGGAACAACAAAAAGCAGGGAAATTAAAAACTAAGCAAATGGAATATCTGCAAAAAGCAATTAAAGGAACTCAAAGAATGATAGACCTGATAAACGACATGTTGAACATATCTAAATTTGAGCAAGACAAAGTTTTCTTTAATTTTCAGCAGGTAGATATTTGCGATTTGATGAAAGAGATAGTTACGAGTTTTGAAATTAAGGTTAGCGGTAAGGGAATATATTTAAAATTTGATGAATCTCTTGAAGATATTTTTGTAGACATCGATAAGGAAAAAATGAGAGATGTGGTAATGAATCTTTTAGATAATTCTATTAAATTTACGGATCAGGGAGGAGTAGATATTGGCATTGAGGAAGAGGTTGATTCGGTAACAATATCTGTAAAAGACACAGGATCAGGAATAAGCAGAGAAGACCTACCTAAACTTTTTCATAAATTCGGAAGAATAGATAACTCTTACACTATAGCTTCAGACACAGGAGGTACTGGATTAGGTCTTTATATTGCAAAACTTTATATTGAGGGAATGGGTGGTAAAATTTGGGCAACATCGCCGGGACCGGGGCAGGGTAGTACATTCTGGATATCAATACCAAAAAGTGAGATAAGGAGCAAAATTGTTACACAGGATAGAAAGTTATCACGACCCAAGAATCAACCTATAACTTCATTGAAGTGAGGCTGGTTAAAATATAAGAGCTAGAAACCTACCCCCAACATAGAACTAATACTCCCTATTTGAATATACCAATGCCAAAGACTGGAACCAAATAAAAAGGTTAAAAGACTCCCCATTATTAAAAAAGGTCCAAAAGCTATAGTATCCTTCATTGACTTTTTTTTCATAAAAATTAAAGAAACACTATAAACAGCCCCGAGTATGAAACCTAAAAAAATTGCTATTATACTTAACGGGAAACCGTTTACTAAACCTATTAGAAAACCTAGTTTTACATCGCCAAATCCCATACCTCTCCCTCTAGTAATAAATATTAAAAATAAAAAGAACAATGAAATTATCGATGCCCCTAAAAGAACAAATCCAAAATCTTTTAGAGAGTACATAACATGATTAGTAAAATAATCTGTTCTTAAAAGATAGACTCCAAGACTATCGTTGGATAACTGCCTATGCAAATTAATAAGATCAATACCTCTAAAGACTACTGACGACAAAAAAACAAAAACTACAGCGGGAATAATAAGAGAGTCTAAAATCAGATAATACTTAATATCTGTCAAAAACATTGCCACGAAAAAACTAAAAACAATAATATAATAGAGTAAAATAAAGGCGCTCTGATAATCGACACTATTTACAAAACCTGATAAATAACCGGCCAACATAAAAACAGCACCCGTAAAAAATTCGGAAAAAGGATAATAAAAAGAAAGTTTCTCACCGCAAAAGGAGCACTTGCCCTTCTGGAATAAAAAAGAAAACATAGGAACAAGATTTTTCACCTTCAAATTTTTTTTACAAAAATCACAAATAGATCTACCGAATACTATCTTCCTACCATTAGGGAGACGGTCAGATATAAGGTTCAAAAATGAACCCGTGAAAGCACCGAATATAAATAGCATTATAAATAATAATGACTGCATCATTTTATTCTACATTACGAATGAAATTAAAAGAAGAAAATATTCTGAGATGGGGAATTTGAAGATTTTTTGGATTATAATAAGATTATGAATGCAAAAGAAGAAGAAAAAAATAGAGGGTTTGTCTGTATAAATTGCGGGAAATGGGTTCCTATAAGCCCTTTTACAAAAACGCTAAATAGAAATCACTGCCCGCATTGTTTATGGTCAAAACATGTTGATAGTGCAATTGCGGGGGACCGGATGTCGGTATGTAATACAGGCATGAAACCGATTGGCCTAAACTTTAAAAATTCAAGAACAGATAAGTGGGGTGGGGAAGTTCAAAACGAATTGATGTTAATACACCAGTGTATAAGATGTCAAAAAATTTCAATAAATAGGGTTCTCGCAGAAGATAACTCGAGTGAGATTATTAGGGCTTATGAAGAGGGCTTAAAATTAGACGGGGAAATGAAAAAGAAACTGGGAATTAATAATATCAATGTCCTCAGTGAAGAGAATAGGGAAGAGGTAGAAACACAGATTTTCGGGAATTAGTAGAGGGCTCAGCCCTTGCAGGGCTGAGCCCTGTGCTAGACTGAGTCCCGGACTCAGTCTAGCATACAAGCATATGACAGAAAACACCTTTAAAATGAGAATTTCTTGGTTTATCAACCTACTCTAGACTCAGTCTGGGACTGAGTCTAGAAAATTCCGGACTGAGTCCCGGACTCAGTCCGGAAAGTTCGGAAAGTTCAGCAAAGAGGGCCCCGCCTTCGGCGGGGCCCTCCCTTAGTTATCCTTGGATCCGATGACAACCAAAATATAAACGATAAGGTAGGTCTTATCGAATATTTTCTACCTTAAATTATTGTCAAATTAGTTCCTATCTCATAAACAGCGGGATCATTACCACCATCGGTCTGCATCTTTATAGCATTATCAGGATACTCCAACACGCAGTTAATTTCGTAATCATCTAGAGTTGACTTGAAAGAATACACTAAACCGACTGTAGCGTCGTTTGTGGGATCTAATGGTAGAGCAGGAATATATCTTCCTAAACCTGTTTTCGTATCTGGTATACCAAATACAACATATCCGGTAGTACCATCAACAGCCTGATTACCAGAAGCACTAGTTAAAGGATCTGATATCCCCATGTCTGTAAGTCTAATCTCACCTTCTGTTAAAGCTATATTAATTGCACTTCTTAAACCGTCCATATCATTCAATCTAGTAGTATCTCTGGATTTTTGCATAGTTGCAACAGGATTAATTGCCAATAAAACAGCTCCTGCAAGAATAGCAATGATAGCGATAACTACCAACATTTCAACTAACGTAAAACCTTTTTGCTTATTCATTTTTCTTTTCACCCCCCTTCAAACTTTTATAATCTCTTAATTTTTTCTAACAACTATATATTAATTAAATTAAAATTAGATAGAACTTGTCAACTTATAAATCGGAGTAATTATTGAAATTATCAGGAAACCAACCATACCACCCAGCATTACAAGTATCACCGGCTCAAGTGCAGACGACAAACCTTTTACCAAATTATCAACTTCACCCTCATAATATACGGCAACCCTTTCTAAAACTTCGTCCATTTTTCCTGTCTCCTCACCAACCCCTGCCATCTGTCCAAGCAATGAAGGAAATCTTGTATCATTCTTGAAAAAGTTTGAGAGTGAGTTTCCTTTTTCCACCTGTTTTGCAGCTTCCTGAATACCCCTTCTGAAATTCATACCGGACATGGTTACTGAAACAATATTTAACGCATCAACAATAGGTACCGCAGCACCCATTAATAATGAAAGAGTTCTACTAAAACTAGCGTAATCTTTCATAAGAGTAATTTTTCCAAAAATCGGAACCTTAACTATCAATTCAGAAACAACATTTCTTCCTCTTTCGGAAGTAAAAAAAGATCTTATACCCAAAACGGACCCGATTGCGAATATCACTATCAAATATACGTATTTAACAGCAAACCTCGAAACAGTAATCAACATCTTTGTTATTGCAGGAAGTTCTATTTGCATACCCTCATACATTTCGGTCAGTTTTGGAATAACAAAAACCATAAGTATGAAAATGACTCCTATCATTGCGATAAATATAATTGTCGGATATATCATTGCCGATTTAAATTTTGAATTCAACTCCCTGTCCGCCTCCATATTATCTGCAAGTTTTTTAAGAATAGTATCTAGCTTTCCTGATGATTCCCCGGCTCTTACTAATGAAACATAGGTGGTAGAAAAAACCTTAGGATGCATTGAAAAAGATGCGGAAAGTGAGGCTCCCCCCTCAACTGATCTAAGAACTTCGGTAATTATTTTTTTGAATTTATTGTTAGATGACTGATTTGATAAAACCTCTAAACCCCTCGATATTGGTAATCCCGCAGATATCATAGTTGATAGTTGTCTGGTAAACGTAACAACCTCACCGTGCGGGACACCTCTAAAATCAAGCAGGGCATCGGATAATCCACTGGATCTTTCTCTTATTGAAACCACCGTAAAACCCTGATTTTTTATCAAACTAACAGCGATATCCTGGTTTCTAGCTTCAACACTACCATCTATCTTTCCGCCTGCGTTATTTTTTGCTGTATACGAATAAATAGGCATGTTTATTTTTTCTCAAGCAATCTTTTCAAATCAGCCGGCCTGGTTGAGTATTTCATAGCATCCTCTACCGTAATGGCCCCCGAGGAAATTAAACCAACCATACTTTTTTCAATACTTATCATCCCATATTGTGCGCTGGTATTTATAACGTTGTCTATCATATGCGCTTTGCCCTCTCGAATAAGGTTAGATATAGCATCGCTTTTTATCATGATTTCGCATGCGGGTATAGAGCCCTCCTTAGCTGAGGGAATTAATCTTTGGGAAATTATTACTTCAATAACTTGAGAAAGCTGGGATTTTATTTCATTTTGTTTTTCTGCCTCAAATGAAGAAATAATTCTATCAACAGTCTGAGAAGCAGAGTTAGTGTGTAGGGTAGTGAAAACCAAATGGCCTGTTTCAGCAATCTGTAGAGCCGATCTAATAGTATCACTGTCTCTCATTTCACCAATAAAAACTATGTTTGGATCCTGTCTTAAAACTGACCTTAAAGCCACATCCCAAGAATGAGAATCCAGATACATTTCCCTTTGTTCTATTAAAGATAACTTGTTGAAAAAAATGTATTCAATGGGATCTTCTATAGTTATGACATGCTCCGCTCTAGATTTATTTATACTTTCTATCATTGAAGCGATTGTGGTGGATTTACCTTGACCCGCAGGCCCTACAACCATAACAAGACCCTGCCTCAACTTACACACACTTTCTATTATAGGGGGCAAGTGAAGTTCCTCAAATGTCGGGATCGCAATGGTTATGTACCTCAAAGATAAAGAAGGATACCCCCTCTGAAAAAATGCATTAACTCTGAACCTAGCTTTGTCACCCAAAGCAATAGAAAAATCCAATTCCTTATTTATCTCCAGTAATTCTCTTTGTTTGGCATCCAGCAATTGAGACATTAAATATTCAATATCATCAACCGACATTTCGGGATAATCTTCAAGAGGTTTTAAAACAGTATTGATTCTTACATGAGGTTTGGACCCCATGGATATATGTAAATCCGAAGCATCCAAATCAACAACTTTTTCTAATAATTGAGTGGCATTTATTTTCATCTTATTGTCTTTCTATTATTTTAATTATAAACACAAATATATATATTCTAAAACTTACTTAGTAACTCTCATAACTTCCTCCAGAGTAGTGTCACCTTCCAAAGCCCTAACATAACCGTCCTGGAGAAGTGTTATCATCCCCTCTTTTTTTGCAATTTCTTCAATTTTACTTGAAGGTAATTTCTCAAGAGTTGCTTTACCAACCTCTTCCGACATAGCTAAAAGTTCAAATATCCCAACTCTTCCTTTATAACCGTTATCGCATTTGGGACAGCCCTTTCCTCTGAAAAGAGTTATCTTATCTTTTGCTAAAATACCTTTTACTACTTTAGAAACTTCCGGATCTTTAGTCATTAAAACAGTGTTTGATGAAATTTCCTTTAACACCTTATTAATGTCCTCCAAAATTTCTTTTGGAGGTTCGTATTCCTCACGACAATACTGACAAACCTTTCTAACCAATCTTTGAGCCATAACCCCAAGAATAGTTGAGGCAAGGAAGAAATCTTCAATATCCATATCTAAAAGTCTAGGGATAGCCCCCGAAGCAGAGTTGGTGTGTAATGTGGATAAAACCAAGTGGCCTGTCAAAGCAGCATGAACTGCAAGCTCTGCAGTTTCGCCATCTCTAATCTCTCCTACCATTATAATGTTAGGGTCCTGTCTTAGAAAAGATCTTAAACCGGCAGAAAAAGTCAAACCTGCCTGAGGATTGACTTGAACCTGGTTAACTCCGGGAACTCTAATTTCAACAGGATCTTCAATAGTAACTACGTTAACTCTTATGGTATTCAATTTACTCAAAGTAGACGCAAGAGTAACCGTCTTACCCGAAGATGTAGGTCCCGTAACTAAAATCATCCCATTAGGTTTTAATGACATCTCCTCAAACCTTTTTAAAGTTAAACCTCTCATCCCTAAGTCTCTGTATGTAAAAACAGTACCTTCTTCTTTTAAAAGTCTGATAACCACTTTCTCACCAAAAACTGTAGGAAGGGTTGAAACTCTAAGATCCGTTTCGGTCTTTCCTACCTGAACTTTAAACCTACCGTCCTGAGGAATTCTTTTTTCATCTATCTTCATCCCCGCCAATATTTTTATTCTCGCCACTACTGAATCAGTCATTTCCTTGGGAATTTTTCTTTTTTCAGACAAAATACCGTCCACCCTATATCTCAACCTACAAGCGTCTTCACCCGGCTCAATGTGAACATCCGAGGCTCCTGACTTTACCGAAGTTTCAAGTATCATACCCACAACTCTTGCGATAGGGGCATCTCTAATAGTGGCGTCGGTTATCTCTGCCTGACCTTCCTCAATCTTAACGGTATTCTGTGTGATTTCCTCCATTGCAGCCGTTATCTCCTCACCCAGCTCCTTACCCTTTTGCTCATCCAAAACATTATCAATAATTTTTTCGGTAGTTATAAAGGGTATTACTTTAAAGCCGGTCTTTCTTTCAACAAAGTCAATCGTCTGAAGATCCAAAGGATCAAGCATTGCTAAAGAAAGTTTTATGCCATCCAGATTAAAAGGCACTACACGATATTTTTTTGCAACATCCAAAGGAACTGAATCTAAAAGTTCGGGGCCTATCTGACCGGGATTTAATTTAACAAACTCAATATTGTAAACGTCACCGAACGCCTGAGCATAATCCTCACTACTAACATAACCTCTGTCTTTGATAATTGACTCGATGCTCTTTCCGGTATTTACACTTTCAAACTTAATAGCCGAAAGTTGATCGGAACTAATTAGTTTCTTATTATAGAGAGCATCTGCTACTGATTGTGGTTTTTCTTCTTTACTCATAGGGCAGTTTTTTTACTTATATAATGTTAACAACTATATACACCAAATTCAACGTATTATGTTTTTTCATGAGGTATAATCGTAAACATGAACGGATCTCTTTTAATATTCGGAGGAAATAAAAATAAACGTGAAGACAATATAATAGATATTGTAAATAAGGAAGAGAGTAAGACATTTGAAAAAATAAAAGACTTGGAAGGTAAACCCGATATCCATATCGTTACACTCCAAGAAAAAGAAAAATCCATAGGAATTTCTCAAACCAGAGAGGGTACAAAATTTCTAAGAGAAAGACCTTTTTCGTACAACAAGAAATTTTTAATAATTCTAAATTCCGAAAAATTAACAACTCAAGCTCAAAACTCTCTTTTAAAAACTTTAGAAGAGCCACCTTCTTACGCTCTGATAATTCTTTCCGCAAAAACCCAAAACTCACTTTTAGAAACAATAGTTTCAAGGTGTAAGATGATAAGTTTAAAAAGTGAAAACAAAGATGAAGAAATTGAAAGCGAAGTTTCATTAAAAAAAATCTTAAAAATGAGCCTAGGTGAAAGATTGGATATTTGCAGTGAAATTTCAAAAGAAGAAAAGGAATATGTTTTAGAAATTCTGGAAAAATGGGTTGGAGAAGGTAGAGAATTATTACTTAAAAACCCCAAGGATGCTACAAATGTAAAAAATATTAAAAGAATCATTGAGATAAAGAATGATTTGGAAAATACAAATGTAAATGTTAGACTCTCACTTGAAGCTTTGGTTTTAAGTCTTACCTAAAGGATTTAAAAAGCCTAAAAGCCCTTGTTAAAGGCATAATCAACAAGTAAAATATATAAGCTACTATTGTAAAACGGTAAAAAGTGGTATTTTATAACCTGTCAATTTTTAAACTATGGTTAGCAGAGAAGATATAACAAACGAATATGGAGCAGATCAGATCCAAGTACTGGAAGGGCTTGATCCTGTAAGAAAAAGGCCGGGAATGTACATCGGTTCTACCGGTCAAGAAGGTTTACACCACCTGGTTACTGAAATTGTAAATAACTCCATGGACGAGGCTATAGCCGGATATGCAAGACATATCAAGCTTGAATTCAATAAAGATGGTTCCTGCACGGTTTATGATGATGGAAGAGGTGTTCCCTTTGATATTAAAAAGGGATACGGGGTTAGCGCTTTAGAACTTGCGTTTTCAAAATTACATGCCGGTGGGAAATTCGGAGCCGGAGGATACAAGGTTTCAAGCGGTCTTCACGGCGTAGGTTCTTCTGTTGTTAACGCCCTTTCAGAATGGTTTCGCGTTGTTACAAGAAGAAATAACACAACAGTAATCCAGGAATATGAAAAAGGCGGTAATAAAGTAAGAGATGCAGAGGAAATTGACTTAAAAAAACCGTCAAAACTTAAAAACGTTGAGTGGAATATTGACTTAGATTCTTGGAAATACGAGAACATGACTATAGTTCAGTTTAAACCTGATAAAGAAATTTTTGAAACCGTAGATTTTGATTTTAAGTTTTTTGCTAATCAGATAAAAGAGTATGCATACCTTACAGCAGGAATAAAATTTGAGATTTTGGACCATAGAAGTGATCAAAAGTATGTTTTCTACTTTGAAGGTGGGATTAAAGCATATTTGGATGCTCTAAATAAAAACAAGGGCGTTTTAAATCAGAAACCATTTTATGTAGATAAAGAATACAATGACGTAAATGTTGAGGTAGCAATGCAGTATAACGATACTTTTAGAGAAAATGTTGTTTGTTTTGCTAATCATTTGAAAAATACCGAGGGTGGTACTCACTTAACAGGATTTAGAACAGCTTTAACCAGGTGTGTCAATGACTATGCCAGAAAATCAGGTCTTTTAAAAGAAAAGGATGATAATTTATCAGGTGACGACCTAAGAGAAGGCCTAACAGCAATAATCTCAGTATCTTTGGATTCTTCATCTTTGCAATTTGAAGGCCAAACTAAAGCAAAATTGGGCAATACTACAGCTAGGGTAGCTGTAGAAACAATTGTAAAAGAAGCCCTGGAGCAATATCTGGTCGAAAACCCCAAGGATGCAAATTCCATAATTAGTAAAAATATTCTTTCATATAAAGCAAGAATGGCAGCAAAAGCCGCCAGAGATACGGTTATTAGAAAGACTGCTCTTGAAGGCGGGGGAGTGTTACCAGGAAAACTAGCTGATTGCTCCGAAAAAGACTCTGACAAAGCAGAGGTGTTTCTTGTAGAGGGTGATTCAGCAGGAGGTACAGCAAAACAGGGTAGAAACAGGGAAACCCAAGCTATTTTACCTATATTTGGAAAAATTCTTAATACTGAAAGAGCTAGATTAGATAAAATTGTTGATTCTGATAAATTTAAGGACATTATTGTAGCGATTGGGTGTGGTATCGGTGACCAATTTGACATTAAAAAGCTTAGATACAACAAAATAATTATTATGGCGGATGCTGACACTGACGGAATGCATATAAATTCCCTGTACCTAACTTTCTTTTACAGACATATGCCTCAGTTAATTGATAATGGAAGTGTTTACGTAGCATTTCCCCCTCTTTATAAAGCAGTTTGGGGAAAAGAAAAAAGATATTTGTTTACAGATAAGGATAGGGAAGAGTTTTTGAAAACTCCTGAGGGTCAAAAAGCCATTGTTCAAAGATTTAAAGGACTTGGAGAAATGAACCCGGAAGAACTTTGGGAAACAACTATGAACCCTGAGACAAGAAGATTAAAACAAATCACAGTAGAGGATGCTGAAGCCGCAGATGAGGTTTTTACAACCTTAATGGGAGAAGAAGTTGCTCCGAGAAAAAGATTTATAATGACCCACGCCCACGAGGCAAATATTGATATAACTTAAATCTACCTAATTCCAAACCTTTCAATATTATTCTTACATTTTAAAATATTTAATTATTCTAAATCCAACACTACCTCGATGATAAGGGGTAAAAAAAGAAGAATTAAAAAAAGAGTCCAAGGACTCCCTAAAGCCTATTTCTAAGCACATCAATAATACTATACTACCACCATCTTGACGCAATGGCAACAATTTTGGTAAACCTATCGATATGAAAGAAACTAAAATTGATAAATTGAGAAAAGAGTTAATAGAACTAAGAAAAGAAAGGGATAAGATTATTTTTGAAAAAGGTATGGCTGCAAATGAAAATAAGGATCTAAGAGAAAATTCCGCATACGACTATTGGTTTGAAAAAGAAATGCAAATCACATCAAGGATTAATCATATTATTTCTATGATAGAAGAAGGGTCGAAGAATAAGAAAAAGATAACAGGGTTTTACAGTAAAAAAAACAAAACTCAAAAGGTTGATTTGGATAGACCTAAGTGGTTATAAGATATTAATCCTATTGCATAAAAACACTTCTTTGATGTATCCTATCCGATGTATGAGAAAAATCGGAGTAACACAAGCAGTATATACATCAGACATGGACTCGTTGGCCTGTTCCATTGCCTATACAGAACTTTTAAACCTTGAAGGTAAAAATGCAACGGCTTATATACCAAAAGAGCCGGCCCACACCGTAACTTCTGAAATAAAATCATGGGATTTTAAGTATGAGGTTGAACCAAAACCTGAGGAAATTGATGACTTGGAATTTGTATTGGTTGACACCACAGACCCCCACACATTCCCTAAATTCGTAAAAGAAAAAAATATTATTGAAATATACGACCACCATGTAGGGTACGAAGATTATTGGGAAGAAAAGCTCGGGGATAGGGCTAAAATCGATATTATCGGATCTTGTGCAACTCTAATATGGGAAGAGTATAAAAAACGAGGTTTTGCAGAAAAAATATCTCAGACAAGCGCAAAAATGCTTTACGCAGCAATAATATCCAATACTCTAAATTTTAAGGCAGCACTGACAACCCAAAGGGATATTCTGGCATTTCAGGAAGTATCTCCAATAGCTGATATTCCCGAATATTGGATACAAAAATATTTTATAGAACAAGAAGAATATATTTACCAAAACACGAGACAGGCGATACTTGATGACATAAAAATAATAGAATTTCCTAATTTAGGCGAAAAAATCGCCATTGGGCAAATTGAGCTCTGGGAAAGCAAAAAATTTGTTTTGGATTATAAACCGTTGATTAAAGAGGTTTTGGACAATTTTGATTACAAAAAATGGTTTTTCAATGCCCCTTGTATATCAATGGGTAAAACGTATGTTCTTACTGAGAACGATGAGGTTAAAAAAATACTTGAAGAACACTTTGATTTTAAATTTCAAAATGAAATTGGGGAGGTAAATAAGCTTATTGAGAGAAAAGAGTTCGTTAAAGCCATTTTAAAGCTTTAAAACCCTTCAAAATATGCTTTCAATCTGCTAAAATTATAAGGTTATATGGCTAAAGAAACTAAAAAAACTGAAGAGGTTACACCGGCAGAAAATCCGAATATTTTAAAAACGGAAATTACCACCGAAATGCAGGCAGCTTACCTGGATTACGCTATGAGTGTTATTGTTTCAAGAGCTCTTCCTGATGTTAGGGACGGTCTAAAACCCGTACAAAGAAGGATAATCTACTCTATGCAGGAGTCCGGAATGAATTTTTCAGGAAAATTACATAAATGTGCCAGTGTTGTGGGAGGAGTTTTGGCAAAATACCATCCTCACGGAGATACTTCAGTTTACGAGGCTTTGGTCAGAATGGGGCAGGAATTTAGCTTAAGATACCCTCTTATTAGGCCTCAGGGAAATTTCGGAAGTATTGACGGAGATCCTCCGGCAGCAATGAGATATACCGAATGTAAAATGGAAAAAATATCGGAAGAACTTTATTCTGATATTGACAAGGAAACAGTCCATTTTGAGGTTAATGACCTTCAAAACGAGGAACCGGCCTACCTACCATCAAATTTACCCAATTTGTTGCTAAATGGTGTAACGGGAATTGCTGTTGGTATGGCAACAAATATCCCTCCTCATAATTTAGGAGAGATAATTGATGGAATAAATATTTTAATCGAAAACGCGGATAATATCGGGGAGGCGCCAAAAAAAGATGCGAAAGAGCAGATAGCTGCAATAGATTTCTCATCGGAAGCAAACGTTGAGGACCTGACAAAAGTCATCCAAGGGCCTGATTTTCCAACCGGTGGAATAATTTATGACCAAAAAGAAATGATTCAAATGTACGCTACAGGTCGCGGAAGAGTTGTAACCAGAGCAAAAATGGACGTGGAGGAATCAAAAGCCGGAAAAATGAAACTCGTTGTCTCGGAGATTCCCTACATGGTTAATAAATCAACCCTTATTTCAAAAATCGCTGATCTTGTAAAGGAAAAAAGGATTGTTGGAATTTCAGACCTCAGAGATGAATCTAATAAAGATGGTATAAGGATAGTTATTGAGCTTAAAAAAGACGCGGTTGTCAATAAAATAAAGAATCAACTATACAAATATACTCAATTACAAAACACATTTAACTCAAATTTTGTAGCTTTACTAAACAACGAGCCTAAGTTAATGTCCCTAAAAACTATTCTGGAAGAATTTATTATACATAGACAGCAAATAGTGGTAAAAAGAACAATTTATTTACTCAAGAAAGCAGAGGAGAGAGCACACATATTAAAGGGATTAAAAATTGCGCTGGATAACCTAGATGAAGTTATAAAGCTTATTAAATCAAGCAAAGATGCTGACGCAGCTAAAACAGGCCTAATGAAGAAGTTTGGTCTCTCTGAAATACAAGCTCAGGCGATACTCGATATGCAGTTAAGAAGGTTAGCTGCTCTCGAGAGACAAAAAATTGAAGATGAATTGAAACAAATCTTAGAAACTATTGCTGATTACGAAGATTTATTAAAGTCTCCAAAGAGAATAATTAATCTTGTAAAAAAAGAACTTGATGAGATTAAAGAAAAGTACTCAGATCCTAGAAAAACTAAGGTAGTAAAAGGAAAATTAGGCGATTTAAGCGACGAGGACCTAATAGTTAATGAAAAATGTATCGTTACAATTTCAAAAAGTGGGTATATAAAAAGGTTGAAAGAATCTACATACAAGAAGCAGGGTAGGGGAGGGAAGGGCGTAAAAGGCCAGGAATTAAGAGATGAGGACACAGTAGATATAATAAGGATATGTAATACACATGATTGGGCTTTTTTGTTTACAAATACAGGCAAAGTGTACAAATTAAGGATATGGGAAATTCCTGAAACATCAAGAAATGCAAAAGGAACACCTTTAATTAACTTTTTGAGTATGAAACAGGAAGAGAAGGTCCAAGCATTTCTAACGAAAACAAACGAGGAGTTGGAAAGTAAAGAAGGCTATATATTCTTTACCACCACTCATGGGGTAATCAAAAAAACTTCGATGGAGGATTTTGCAAACATTAGAACTGCAGGAATCATCGCCATAACTCTAGAAAAAGGAGATAGTTTAACTTTTGTAGACTCCACATCAGGAAATGACGACGTGTTAATTACTACTAGAATGGGACAATCTATAAGATTTAGTGAAAAAGATGCAAGACCTATGGGAAGATCAGCAAAAGGAGTAACAGGAATAAAGCTTTCTAAGAAAGAGGATAGTGTTGTAGGAACGGTAATAGTACCTAATAAGAGTAAAAATATAGAGCTGCTGGTCCTATCGGAACTGGGATATGGTAAAAAAACAAGCACAGAGGAGTATAAGACACAAAAAAGAGCGGGTTCAGGTATTTTAACTTACAAGGTAAAGGATAAAACAGGTCATCTGATTTCAGCAAGAGCTTTGGAAAAGGGTAGCGATGTAGATGCTTTAATAGCAACAACATCAGGCAAGATAATAAGACTATCTGTTAAACAAATACCTACACTCGGAAGGGCTACACAAGGAGTCAGATTAATAAAAGTTGGTGAAAAAGACAAGGTAGCCTCAGTGGCAATAATGAGCAAAGAAGAGCAGGAAATTGTAGAAGAAGAATAATAAACTTAGTAGTAAAATATACCCGTAAATGAACTTTCAAGAAATTACTCAATTTGAGAAAAAACTCTATAGTAAAGGGATTAAATATGTTGCGGGAATAGACGAAGTGGGTAGGGGACCTCTGGCAGGTCCTTTTGTAGTTTCAGCGGTTATTTTAGATTTGGAAAAAATATTCAGCAATGATTTTCAGGAGTACGTAAATTCAATTGTTTTAATTAATAATAAATTAAGTAATAATCCTATATCTAAAGGAAGAAATAGGGAAAAGAGTAAAAAAGAAATAGGAGAAGAGACAATAGAGATTAACGACGTGCAAAATAAGGATGACTTGAAACAAAAAGTAGATCAGTACATACAAATCAGAGATTCAAAGAAATTAACCCCAAGAAAAAGAAATATTTTATCTGATTTTATAATAAATGAGGCAATTAGTTATAGTATAGAGGTTTTTGAGCCAGGGGAGATAGATAAACTAGGTGTATCAAAACTAACTCAAAAGGCTTTTTTTCAGTCGATAAAGAACCTAAAAATAAAACCACAATATTTACTCACAGACATGTTTGAGGTTGCCAAGATAACAAAACAACATCAGACAAACATTGTAAATGGAGACGATAAAAGTATATCTATAGCATCTGCAAGCATAGTCGCTAAAGTTTTCAGAGATGAAATTATGATAAAAATGCACGAAAAATACCCGAACTATGGCTTTGATAAGCACAAAGGGTATGGTACTAAGATGCACATGGAGGCACTTCAAAAGCACGGGATTTGTGAAATTCATAGAAAAAGCTTTGAGCCAATAAAAAGCTGGATTAAGGGTAATTAAATTCTTCAATTAACTAAAAACAGGTTAGATAATAATGACGTCCTCCCCGCATTGCGCTTCGCTTATACGGGGTTTCCTCTGCCCTGCAACTCATGAGAACAAGGAAGTAGAGTCCTTACCGTAATCCTCATTACCTTGGTACTCTATATATTTTCTTATC
>JAHYJU010000020.1 GCA_019428825.1 Patescibacteria group bacterium
CCTTACTATAGTGCGACAGCGCTATAGGCAAGGTCTAGGGAGTCGGATAACTACATAGGCAAATCAGAAAAATGTTCATGGATAAAATTTAGAGGTAAATATTGTGAGTAATGTCCCGGCGACGACCATTGGACCTTACTATAGTGCGACAGCGCTATAGGCAAGGTCTAGGGAGTCGGATAACTACATAGGCAAATCAGAAAAATGTTCATGGATAAAATTTAGAGGTAAATATTGTGAGTAATGTCCCGGCGACGACCTATCTTCCCAGAAATTTCTTCAAGTATTTTCGGCGTTGGTGGTTTTAACTTCTCTGTTCGGAATGGAAAGAGGTGTAGCCCCACCGCAATCATCACCGGGACGCTGCTCACAATATATTTTCAAAATTCTTCAAACCTTTTTTACTTTTTAAGCAAAAAGATTCCCCAAAAACTGAACAAAAAGTCATAGTTCAACTATCTTTTAATAAGATAAAATTAAGCTCGCAAACATTAGTACTGCTTGGCTCAATACATTACTGCACTTACACCTACAGCCTATCAACCTGGTGTTCTCCCAGGAGTTGCGTCCCACCGAAGTGGGAACGAATCCTAATTTTGAGGTGTGCTTCGTACTTATATGCTTTCAGCACTTATCAACTCACAACGTAGCTACCCAGCAATGCTCCTGGCGGAACAACTGGTACACTAGAGGTTATGTCATTCCGGTCCTCTCGTACTAGGAATGAGTCCTCGCAGGATTCTACACTCATTGTGGAAATGGACCGAACTGTCTCACGACGTTCTGAACCCATCTAACGCGCCTTTTTAATCGGCGAACAGCCGAACCCTTGGAACCTGCTCCAGCTCCAGGATAAGACGAGACGACATCGCATGAAAATCAACTATCTCTAGTTGCACTGACTATATCTTCTTCCTCTTGTCTCGCAATTTGCGAGAGTAGGAGTCGGCGTTTGATAGAAATATAAACATTTTCTATCTCACCATTATTGAGTGTAAAAACACTCTCAGGATCAGTCGATACGGGGTCATAACGGAAGTTTTTGTTCTTCTGTTAGACTTCCCACGGTATTCTCCTTTGACAAATAATATTCTAAAAAAATTAAAAATCAATTAGGAGTTCACCGTTATTAGCCGAATTTTTGGTACGAAATTACTTTCGTAGCACCCCTGATGTATGTCTAAGGTGCCAAACCTTGCCGCCGCTATGGACGCTCGGGCAAGATAAGCCTGTTATCCCCGGGGTAGCTTTTATCCGATAAGTTCCGGGCCTACCACTAGGCACTCGGAAGATCACTAAGTCCTACTTTCGTATCTGCTCGACTTGTATGTCTTGCAGTCAAGCTCCCATATATCTTTACACTTACAACGCCATTTCCATCGGCGTTAAGGGAACCTTTGAGCTCCTGCGTTACCTTTTAGCAGGAATCCGCCCCAGATAAACTGCCCGCCAGGCATTGTCCCCCTCGCCGGTAAGGCGAGGTGGTTAGGTTCTCAGAATTAGAAGAGAGGTGTTTCATTGACGCTCGCCGTTTTAAGGGCGAACTCCCTCCTACACTACACAACTAAGACCGATTACCAATACCAAGCTACAGTAAAGCTCCACGGGGTCTTTCTGTCCAACAATGAGTAACCGGCATCTTCACCGGTAGTTCAATTTCACCGAGTTAGTGGTTAAGAGAGTGCTCAGATCGTTACGCGTTTCGTGCGGGCCGGAACTTACCCGGCAAGGGATTACGCTTGTTATCTTCACCCTATTTTAATTAGGGCTTTGAAAAAGATTTCCCTCGAATCTTTTTCCTGCATGTCGCCATGCAGACGCCACTATCTCTTCTCCGTTTTGACCGGAGTTCGACGTATAGTGAGTGGGGATTCTAGAAATTTAGGTTTTACTTTTCGATTCATTTTCATTGCGATATTTGCAATCTTTGTTAAACCTGAAATAGTAAGGTGTTCTCTTTTTTCAATTAAAACCATAATCTCACTAAAAAAATCAAAATCCTTTGACTTATTCGTTCTCAAATGATTTACCTTAAAAAATGGAATTATAATGTCTCTTAAATCAGAAATGGATCTAACACAGTATCTGTATAAATCCTCATTATGATTGTCGAATCTTTTATTTATATAAATTTTTCCACAACCAAAATATTCTCTGAATAAAGTTAGACATTCCTTACTTTTCGCTCCCTGAGTTACAATAAACTCAGGAAACACTTGCCAACCGGTTCTACTAGTAGGGTTCTTCAATATACTTACAGTAAATGCTCCTTCCCCATCAGTAAAACCAACCAACCAATATTTAATTTCTAGTCTTTCCTGCTGATTGTCTGCACTGTGAGCATTTTCAGTCATTGAAATATACTACAATATAAATTGTTATATTTCAATTACTAGCTACAGATACTAAACAGAGTTTCCAGCATATAGTCGAATTTATCATCTGTTGCACAATACAGATGGAAGGGACTTTAACCCTTCACTATGGCGGCGCGACTCACCATAGAACAGTTCACTTTTGTTACAAACTCAAAAAAATGAGTTAGATCCGAGTATTTCTATCGGATTCTATACATCGCTGTATAGGTCGGACTATATCATCTTCAAAACTTGTTTGAAGCTTGGCGTATAGTCTCTGAGGATTCTTTCGCAATTATATCTTTTTTATTATATTTTCTCTTTCGTCCCTTTCCTTCATTCAAAATTTCCCTTAAATCCACTATCTTGAGAAAATTCTCATAACTAAGAGGTCTAATATCTGCGATTTTTACTATTTCACAAAATATTTGATAATTCTTTTGTTTAGATTTTGAAAGAAAATCGAATTTATTAAAGAAAGGTAAAACGTATCGTTTTATATCACTGGGTTTTGTTACATCATAGGAGAACAATCCATCACATTTCCTTTTTTTAATAATCCCACATCCAAACACGTCCTTCATTATATATAGAACGGTAGGATCTTTTTGAGATACATTAAAACTAAGAACAACTTGCCAACCTATTTTGTAATTAAGATTTTTTCTTAAAGAAACATTAAAGCTTCCCTCACCATCAACAAAACCAGCTATGTAATTACCTAATTGCGAAAGCCTTTCCTGCTGATTGTCTGCACTGTGAGCATTTTTAGTCACTAAAATATATTACAATATAAATTGTTATATTTCAATTACTAGCTACAGATACTAAACAGATTTTCCAGCATATAGCCAAGTTTTTCAATAAACACATATGTTTAATGGAGCATCGAGTATTCGCCTTTATTAAACGAAGATGCTCTCAACTACGACTACTTCATAGTTACTGCTGCCGTTCACCCGGGCTTAAATCAGAAGCTCATCTCGCTAAAAGCGAGGATCACCCCCAACCTTAACCTACGGGCACTGGGCACGCGTCGGCCCCTATACCTTCCATTACTGGTTTAGCAGAGACCTGTGTTTTTGTTAAACAGCCGCCCGAGCCATTTTTGTGCCCCCATCAGAGCTTGCGCTCGATGGGCATCCTTTTCCCTAAGTTACGGATGTAATTTGCCTAGTTCCTCAACCACCATTCTCTCGCTCGCCTTGGTATTCTCTACCCATCTACCTGTGTCGGTTTGCGGTACGAATACTATAAATTCTCCCTAGAGGGTTTTCCTGGAAATTTAATCAAATCGAATCATCCATCTTGCGATAGACTTTCCCTGAGCTCAGGTAAAAACGCTCGTACGGATTTGCCTATACGAACTGCCTTGCTTTTGGGACCCAAATCCTTATCAGGCTCGATCTGTCATACTTCGTCACCCCATTGGTCAAACGAACTTACAGTAGTGCAGGAATATTAACCTGCTGTCCATCGGCTACGCTTTTCAGCCTCACCTTAGGATCGACTAACCCTCCGCTGACTGGCATGGCGGAGGAAACCTTAGATTTTCGGCGTCCATGGTTTTCACATGGATCTCGTTACTCATTCCAGCATTCTCACTTGATACCGCTCCACCCCACCTCACGATGAAGCTTCACAGCTGTATCAACGCTCCTCTACCATCCTACGCCAAGGCTTCGGATGGCAAGCCCCTTAAAATCAATGAGCTTGTCATTCCAAAGTCCCTAGCATAGGATCCACGGTTTCGGTTTTTTACTTAAGCCCCGTTAAATCTTCGGCGCAAGATCGTTTAACTAGTGAGCTGTTACGCTTTCTTTAAAGGATGGCTGCTTCTAAGCCAACCTCCTAGCTGTCTTAACGATCTCACTTCCTTCCCCACTTAGTAAAAATTAGGGACCTTAACCGGTGGTCTGGGTTGTTGCCCTTTCGTAACACGAGATTTCCCCGCATTACTGACTCCCTGCACACAATCGACGCATTCGGAGTTTGGTAGGAGTGGGTAGACTTGCGCCCCCCATCCCCTTTCAGTATCTCTACCTCGTCGACGTTTAAATGCAGAGGACATACCTAAATATGTTTCGAGGAGAACCAGCTATCGCCAAGTTTGTTAGGCGTTTCACCACTAACCACAACTCATCCGAGCGCTTTTCCTCGCGCCCCGGTTCGGGCCTCCATCCGTTTCTCAACGGGCTTCACCCTGGTCATGGTTAGCTCACTTGGCTTCGGGTCTAATGATACAAACTAATCGCCCTATTCAGACTCGGTTTCCCTACGCCTTCCCCCGTACAACGGGGTTAAGCTTGCTTGCAACATTAACTCGCTGGATCATTCTTCAATAGGCACTGTATCAGTGCGCCATAGCTTTCGCCACGGCGACCTTTACAAGCTTGTCTGCATGCGGTTTCAGGCTCTATTTCACTCCCCTAACAGGGGTTCTTTTCACCTTTCCCTCACGGTACTTGTTCTCTATCGGTGTATTCGTGTATTTAGCCTTCGCAGGTGGGCCTGCTATATTCACACAGGGTTACACGTGTCCCGTGCTACTCAGGATAAACCCAAAGAGTTATTTTTGTTTTAAATACGAGGCTGTTACTCTCTACGGCGCGCCTTTCCAGGCGTCTTCTTCTGCAAAAATATTTTATGACTCTTTTGATCCCGAAGATCAGTGGATTTTCCATACCCCCAATTAACTTGTTTAAAGATTAAGATCCCGCCAATGACGGGACTCAATCTAAAAACAATTTGGGTTTGGGCTCCTTCCCTTTCGCTCGCCGCTACTTGGGAAATAACAATATTGTCTCTTTTCCTCCGGCTACTAAGTTGTTTCAGTTCGCCGAGTTCCCTCAACACCCTCTATATCTTGCCCGAAGGCAAACTTTCAATGGTGAGTGATTTCGCTTTTAACGAAACCGGGTTTCCCCATTCGGAAATCCCCGAGTAATAACGCTTCTTGACAGCTCCTCGAGGCTTAAAGCAGTCTTGCACTTCCTTCATCGGCACGAATACCCAAGGCATCCACCACATGCATTAATAACTTAAATCAATCTAAAGAAATTGAACTAATTGTTCTACCATCCAAAGGATGATAGAAGAAAGACTTTCTGTTCAGTTTTCAAAGAACCTTTTTAAGCCTTTGCTTAAAAATTTGAGTGGCAATTACTTACCAACCAAATTCTTTAGCAAAAAACATCTTCTTTTGACAGCGCCCTATCTTTTCGTTGCAGAATCAACTCTGTATCACATCTCGACGTAGCCTCTGGCGAAGTCGGATGGTGGACCGTAGCGGATTCGAACCGCTGACCCCCACATTGCAAATGTGGTGCTCTACCAACTGAGCTAACGGCCCGGGCTAAGATCCAATTTAATTTTCAAATTATTCGTTCGCTAAAGCTCACTTTAGAAGTTATCTAGTTTCTTTTAGTGCATTAACTCCGGTTGTCGCTTTGCTCCAATAGGAGCTAACGGCCCGGGCTAAGATCCAATTTAATTTTCAAAAATCCATAACAGTAATCTAAATCTTTCCAATTCTTTCGTTGTAAAAACAAACGCAATAAACGCCTTCTTCACTTTTTATTAAACTTTAATATTGAAATCTAGAGCTTCCTCTTGGGGTAAGATAGCATTTCCATTCCGTGTGGTAGATACTACTATAAAAATTTAGTTAAAGTCAAGGATATATTAATTATTTAAGAAAACAGTTGTTTAGATTAACCTAGTCTTATAAAATTAATACATGATTGTACTTTTCAAATCCAAAAATACTAATCCTAAGAATAATCAAGAATCTCCCGAACCAAAGAATATAGAATCAACACAATCACTTTTAAAAGGCTTCTATAAAATACTAAAGGAAACCACACTCGATGTCATAAAAGCAATCTCGCACATATGGGATTCTTTTTCTGTAAGGGTGAGGTTTTTACTTTCATTCACAGTTGCAGTGATGTTATTCTCTGCTTGTACTAACTTACTTAGTAACTCTCTGAATAATAAATTTCCTAACGGCTCAGAACTTACAGAATTAACTAGTAAACAAACGTACATAAAAATGACAGAGGGGTGGGATAAACTTGTTACTCCACAAAGAAGCCTACCCTTTTTTACTTTAGTAGCTTCCTATGAAAGAAAATACGGAATACTACCTGATGAAAAATTAATACTTAAAAGTAACAGAAGTATCAGTCTAGAATTCATAAAAGAGAACCTAGAAACCTCAGTGCCCGTCATTGTGGAAAAAACAGGTGACACTACTTACGAAATAAGATCGCAGGAAAATATCAGGCTTGATAAAATTTTGAACGTAAAATTAAAAATAAAGAATAAAGAAAGTGATGGCAATGTATTTGACAGAGACTACTCCTGGGCTTTTCAAACACAGGGAAAATTTAGAGTTGTCAGTACTATTCCCGGAAATGAAAAAACAGATGTTCCGCTTAATACTGGAATAGAAATTGTCTTCAACCAAGACGATTATGAAAACCCTGAAAACTACATTTCAGTATATCCCCCAATCAACTTTAGAATCGAAATTCGTGGAAATACTATGTCAATAATCCCACAAGAGGGACTGCAAGAAAAAACTCTTTACACAGTAACATTAAAAAAGGGTTTGAACCTTAAATCCAGAAACGACCCTATTGAATCGGATTATACTTTTTCTTTCCAAACAAGAGAAAAACAAGAAAATAGAATAAGCTTTAGCTTTGTAAATGATTTTCATCAAATAACACCAAACGATAAATTTCAGGCAGCAGTCTACACTGCGAGTTGGGTAAATAATAAAATAAAAGCTGACGTTTATATTTTCAAGTCACCCGAAGATTTTATTATATCCAGAGAAAAAATAGATAAAATCCGATCCAGTTGGATGAACTATTACTCTGAAAAAGAGAGTGTAGATACTACAAACCTTTCCAAGGTAATGAGCGTCGATTTGGATATAATAGTATCGGAGAGTCTTAGTTACATTGAACTCCCCGACACTTTACCACGCGGATTTTATTTACTGGTAATATCCTATGGAAATGAGGGAAAAACTGAACAATCGTGGATTCAGTCAACAAATTTAACAGGATATATTTCGGTTGGAAAAGAACAAACAGTAATATGGGCAAATAAGTCAGGGGGAAGGTCTGTAAGAGGAGCCGAGGTCAAATTATTGGGATCAAATTTCTCTATGGAAACCGGCGGTGATGGAGTTGCTGTTTTTAACACTCCACGAGCTTTATTTGAAGGTGGGGAAAAATATTTTTCGGTATCAAGGGATGAGGACATTATTTATTTAAAGGTAGAAGACCAAGAAACAAGGTACAAACGGGGTGAAACTACGTCTGATGATTACTGGTCATATTTTTATCACGAAAGAAGTTTATATAAACCTACTGATAAAATAGACTTTTTTGGCGTTATTAAAAAAAGATCAAGCGACTCTCCTCCTTCGAGAATAACTGTTGAGATGTACAACGGATACTTATGGAGAGACTACTACAGCGACGAGCAGGAAGAAAGGAGTGCAATATTTACAAAAGCAATTACTCCAAACAAAGATGGGTCATTCATAGGAAGTTTTAGCTTTGAAGATTTACCGAAAGGTAACTACTACATTAAAATTATAGCAGACAAAACCGAGGTTGTTTCAAACTCTTTTGAAATATTAAATTATGAAAAACCCGAAATAGATATTGAAATTATTGGGGACAAAAAAGCTATATTCGCGGATGAGTCGGTGGAGTTTAGTATAATTAGCAAATTTTATGATAATACCCCACTTGCCAACACACCTTTAAGCATAAACGAATCTTCATCCTCAAATGACTCTATGGAAATTAACACGGATGAACAAGGACAGATTAAATATATTTATAGAAGCAATTTCGAAATAGGGCACAGCTACCCCAAGAACGAACACATCGCTGTAGAACCAGCAACTCCTCATGAAGTAAACATTGAAGAACATGGTAGTGTTCTGGTTTTTGGCAGTAGAGTCACTATCAATTCAGAATCTGAACAAGAGGGAGTACGTGCAAAATTTACCGCCACGGTTAGTGAAATTGATTTATCTGGAATTAACACAGGAAACACCACTGAATACACAGGTGACCCTGTCAAAAATCAAGAAGTAGAAATATCTTTAAAAAAGAGCTGGTACGAAAAAAATGAAGACGGCACTTATTACGACTTTGTAGAAAAAATAACCAGAAAAAAATACTGCTACAAGCATCACAGTGAAATAGTAGAAACTAAAACTTTAAAAACTAATGATGGTGGAAAAATTGAGTATAAATTTGATACAGAAGAAGGTAAGTGGTACGAATTAATAGCAACAACAAAGGATAAAAACGATCGCCCCAGTAAAACCAGCGCATATTTCTATGGCTCAAAATATAGACGGAGCACCTCGGAAGAGCAATACCCTGAACTAAAAATAGGTAAAGAGACTAATAAATTTTCGGTGGGAGAAAAGATAAATGTGTCAATAAATTTAGGTTCAGAGATCTATCCTGATAACGACAGTAATAAGTTTTTATTTATCACAGCTAAAAATGGCTTACAAGAAGCCACTGTTAAAGATACGCCCACGTACAGATTTGATTTTGAAAAGAAATTTGCCCCTAATTTTTATCTTGCAGCTGTAATATACACAGGAAATCACTATTCAAGGGTTTCTAACAGTCATCAAGGATTTTATGGAGGGTATCAAAGTTACTACTATTTAAACAGCAATAATTACTTTAACGGCTACAATATCTTTTATGATGAAAAAAAGAATAGTAGTATTGACCTAAATCTTGACCTTTCTCAAAGTTCAAATGAACCCGGAGGTAGAGGAAAAATACTTGTCAAAGCTATAAAAAACGGGGAGCCCGTAAAAAATGCTAGTGTGAACCTAATTTTAGTTGATCAAGCTTTAGAAGCAATAGACGGAATCATTGTTCCAAGTATTCTATCAACTTTATATAAATCTACACCTCACTATATCTACTACAATTACGGATCACATGAGCCAGTTCTTCCTGAAGATGGGGGGGCTGAAATGGGCGGTGGGGGTCCTCAAGTTAGAGAAATTTTCAAGGATTCAGGTTATTTTGGACTTAAAAAAACTGACGAGAATGGAATTGTCGAATTTGAATTCGATCTCCCCGACAACATAACTACATGGATCGTCTATGCACAAGCTATCGATGAAAACCTTAATGCAGGATGGAAAGAAGGAAAACTTTCAGTCACAAAAAGTTTCTTTGTAACAAGTCAGTTTCCTTACCAGTTTTTAGAAAAAGAAAAGGCTACAGTTATAGGAAGCTCATATGGCACGGCTCTTAAAGAAGATGATTTAATTAACTATCGAGCACTCTTTTACAAAGGTGAAAATGAGTTAAATAATTCATCAAAAACAGGAAAAGCCTTTAGAAGCGTGGTCTTTGATATTCCCCAGCTAGATGCTGGTAATTATAGTGCCGTTTTAGAAGGCTCTACAAATGGCAAAAAAGACGGGGTTAAGCTCCCACTCACCGTTTTAAATTCAAGATTTAAACTTGAAAATTACACGAATACTATACTGAATAAAGGAGATACCCAAACTTCTGCGGGCATTTCAAATGTTTTAGCAGATGAACCTATAACCCTAATTGTAAGCGATGCGGGTAAGGGAATATTCTACAATTACCTAAAAAGGCACTGCTACACCTCCAGTAACAGACTCGAAAAACAACTTTCAGGTGTAGTTGCATCAAGTGTTTTAAATAGTAGATTTAGCGAAGAGTGTAGAAAAACCAATGAAGGAATAGATTTATTCCAAAACCCAGACGGGGGGTTGAGTCAAGTCAGATGGGGAGGGAGTAACTTGGAGACCACTGCTTGGGCGGTAAATATCAATCCTGAACCTTTCGATAAACAAGCTTTATCAAATTACTTTGAGGAAACGTTAAAAAGATCTTACATCGGAATTAAAGACGAGATACTAGCCTTGTGGGGATTAACCAAACTAGGCAATCCTAAAATAATTGAACTAAACTTTCTAAGGGAAAGGGTATCGGATTTTGAGGATAAAGTAATCTTAGGAATCGCTCTCGCCTCAGCAGGAGACCTGGAAAATGCAAGAGATATTTATTACGGCGTTTTAACTGACTACGCGTACCAATCCGAACCTTATATAAGAATTCAAAATCCCAAAGAGGATCCTGAAACTACTTTTATTTTAGGCACTAGCTATGCTCTTCTTCTTGGTGAAATGACCGACGAAAAATACAACAGTTCTTTGGGAAAATATATTAGTGACTTTAGAGGGAGGGCGGAAAATCTCGTTACCGATTTATCCGAAATATCCTACATCCAAAAACAAATTGACGAGCTTCCGGATGAGGATACCCAAATTTATTTTAAATCATCAAACGTAGAAAGATATGAAAACCTAACAAAGGGAAAGAGCCTTACGTACCACCTATCGCCTAACGATATCAATAATTTCTATCTTAAGGTTAACGAAGGAAAAGCTGAAACCTATATCAATTACCATGTAAATATAGACGGTTATAAAGAATTGTCTCAAGACGATAAACTTAAAATTTTTAGAAGTATTAGAAAAATAAAGCGAAATGAAGAACAAATAAAAACCGGTGATATTCTGGAAATTAAAATTAGCTTTGACCTAGACCACCACGCATCACCACCGGGAAAATACATAATTAAGGACTACCTACCATCAGGTCTAAAATATATATCAAACCCACTTATCTTCGGACTAAAAACACAAGGTTGGGTCGAGCACGAAGACCAAGTAATAACCTATTCGTTCTATAATTCATCTTGGTGGAGAAAACATGGGCAGAAAGATTTTGTTTACTATGCCAGAGCGGGATCGGTAGGAACTTATATTGCAGAACCGGCTATGATACAATCGCAGAAAGAACTAAAGAACTTTAACTCAACTCCAGAAAACGTTGTAATAATTAATAGTTCTAACAATTAAAATGAATAAAAAAATTTTAGTAACACTGGCATTTATAGTTTTAATAACACCTATCTTAATCGTCTATAGATATTCAAAAAACAATGTTAAAGGGGTCAGCACAGAAAAAGAAGCCACGGAAATAATAAGGGGAATTATACTTCCCCATCATAACTTTGCAAAAGAAATTCTAATTGATTCTTACGAAAGACTAGATAGAGAAAATTATGAATTAATAGTCATAATAGGCCCTAACCATTTTCACCCTGAAATTAAGGAAATAGTAACTTCAGATAATGAAAGTGGGTTGGAAATTCAAGAATATTTGCTAAAGGAACTTATGGGGAAAGCAAATTATATGATGATAAATAATGAAATAGTATTAAAAGAACACAGTATTATGCTTCAAACACAGTATATCGAGGAGTTTTTACCCAAAGCAAAGATTCTACCGATAGTAGTCTCCCCTACAACTGCAGATGAAAACATAGAAAATTTAGCAGACTTACTTTCGGAAGTAAGTTCTAGTACTCTTTTCATCGCTAGTGTGGATTTCTCTCACGACCTAACCTACACGGAGGCCATGGAAAATAATGACGTAAGCATACAAGCCATAAAATCTTTTGATTACTCTAAAATAAATTCATTTGATGACCAATATCTAGACTCTTCAAAGTCAATTACTCTGCTATTGAAAATTATGGAAAATCTAGATACTGAAAAGTTTCAGGTTCTTCATAGCACCCATGGAGCACTAATTGCAGACGATATTACGTTTAAAGGAACCAGCTATGTAGTTGGATTTTTTACAGAGTAAATTGTTTTGATTTAAATTCTTATATTTACACTACTTAACAAGCTTATAAATAACCTTCGCCAACTTATCGGGATCATGCCTTATCAAACTTCTCCTTACCTTATCGGATGAGGATTTCTCATAAGCGTCATCACTTAAAATATCTGCTCTGATTATCTTTGCCCTACTGTACGTACCCCCGACATCATCCTCAATTAGATTCGCCTTATCTATATCTTTATATCTCTCTACTAAATCTTTTGAAGGATTTTTTGAATTTACTATCACATAATTTAAAGCTCCTTCTCCAAGATACCTCTCTACCTCATTGATAAAATCACTCACTTTAAAATTCTCCGTCTGTCCTATTTTAGCCATAAGATTTACAACCAATATCTTTTTTGCTTTTACATAATGAATAATTTCCCCTACTCCAGAAACTATCAAGTTAGGTACTAAGCTTGTATAAAGGTCTCCGGGACCAAAAACCATAGCGTCTGCCCTTTCTATAACTCTCTTTGCCTCTAGATTTATACTGGCAGAGGGCTTTAAAAATAGCCTTTTTATGCTCACACCTAAGGTATCATTTTCATCAATATTCGACTCCCCTTCGATTACTGACCCATCTTCATATTCTGCACACAATGTACATTTATCAAAAGTTATGGGAATTACTCTACCGCTTGTTTGAAGAATTTCTGCGGCGCGGTCAATTGCCTCCTGATTTGATTCAGTTATTTTTTCAATTGCAGATAAAAAAATGTTACCAAAGTTATGTCCCTCCAAATCTCCTGCTTCAAATCTATATGTAAAAAGTTTTCTCCAAACATCAGAGGCTTCCGAAAGAGCTACGAGCGCCTGACGAAGGTCTCCGGGTGGAAGTACACCTAATTGATCACGTAATTTACCCGTTGAACCTCCGGAGTCTGTCATAGCAATAACTGCATTCAAGTCAATTTCATAGTTTTTAAGTCCTGAAAGAACTACAAAGCTACCTGTTCCCCCACCGATTGTAACTATACTTTTCTTTTGCTTTTTCATAAATCTAATTTTACATTAAAAATCAATTGAATATATTTATGAAAATCAGATAGACTGAAAAATTGGTCCGTGTTAAAATTTGCTCATTCGCGGGTGATTAGCTCAGTCGGTTAGAGCGCTTCTCTGATAAGGAAGAGGTCCCAGGTTCGATCCCTGGATCACCCACCATAAATACTTTAAATAATTTCGATTCCACTATGGGGAGCCAACACCTTAATATAACTAATTTGTGTATAATACTTACATGAAAAAAATAATCATCATTATCTCATTAACTCTTTTAATTATGCTCTCAATTGCTGGTTCAATATTCTTTTATATCCGAGTACAAGAACGTAAAACAAAAAATAATTTTCTTAAACAATCTCTAGAGGTTGATATTAAATCCGAAGAAAAAACACCTCTATCTCCACCCGATGTAGTAAGCGACGAACCTAGAATTACAGAGACTTATAAAGGAGTTCCATCACATCCTTAAATGATGACTTGTTAATTTTCTGTTAAACACAATCGATGCATTGATGTTAGGTTATACAAACCTAGCTCGAATTTTAAACTCCGGCTACCACCCACAATTCACGATATAGAAAACCACTCTGTATCTATTTCCTGCTATAATAACCTCAGTAATAAGTATTGCCTTCAAAAAGGAGGTGTTTAAACTTAAAATGCAAGAAAAAAAGATCGGGACCATAACACATTTTCTAAAAAAAATTTTACTAAAAGGCAAGAGTGAATCTTCGAAGTTTTTTATACTGATTTTAATATTAACAATACAAACAATTATAATAATTATCTTCCTTTATTACTTTAAACATCTAAAAATAAAAAATTCTAATCTTGAACAAGCGACAATAAACTCTATAGTAAATGAAAAACCGAAAACTACTTCTCAACCAAATAGCCCAAATCAAAAAGCAACGCGTAGGATTTTAGCAAATCCAAATTTTCTACCCTCACCCAAGAAAAATTACTCTATTAAGATTAGTCATTTTGATGATAGAGAGGATAAATGCACAATGTATGTAGTAGGTGGAAATGAGTTTGAAAAAGAATACTTTAGCTTAAATGAACTTTTAGGAGTGGAAAGCTTCGATTGCTATGTTGGTATGTTTGGGCTTGACACAAAAATATTTTTGGGATGGCATGATGACAATAATCTCTCTCTTGAAACGCCTGAGGGATATTTGCATGTTATAGAAATCCTAGAAAAAGGAAATGAAAAATATGGCCAGATAATATATTCATTCTCTTACGACAGTGAACTAAGAGCTCTTGAAACTAACGTAAGAAAGGACGTGTTTCTCTTCCGAGATGAGTCTGGAGAAGACATAGACAAGATAATTATTCTTAATCTTAAAACCAACAAGATCCTTAAAGAGATGGATTTTGAAAAGAAAACAATCTTTTCCCCACTTTATGATAGAACAAACGACGGCTATGTTATTACTCAAAGATTTCATAAGGATAATAAGGTAGAAACAAAAATCCTCTTTTTAAACATGGAATATCTTTCATTAAAAACGTTGCTACACAACAGTCCTTTAGAAGTCGTGGGTAGGGGTTGCGGACCTGTTGAAATATTATCAAATAAAAAAGGTGAATTAATCTACAACGCTGGGGGGTGTTTAACTTTAGACGACAGTAAATACTCTTCTGATGGCAATATTCATATTGACTTGTAATCATTTCTCATAAAGATCGGTTTATTGAGATTGAACTACATGCCAGATAATAAAACAGAGAGCTGTTTTAAGATAAACACTATTTCTTGATATAATAGCATCATGTAAGTAATATTCTTCCCTCAAAGGAGGTGTTTAAACTTAAAATGCAAGAAAAAAAGATCGGGACCATAACACATTTTTTTGACCAAATAAGAGTGGGGATAATAATGCTAGATGAAGAATTAAAAATAGGAGATAAAGTAAAATTCCAGGGCTCAACAACCAACTTCGAGCAAGAAATTACAGAAATGCAATACGATAGACAAAACATTGAAAAAGGTGATAAAGGACAAGAAGTAGGTGTTAAGACAATTGAAAAAGTAAGAGTTGGTGATGAGGTTTATTTAATAGAGTAATTTTCTAATATCTCCTTAAGATTTTTAAGATCAAAAATAGTTACACACTTTTCGTGTTCTTCCTGCGTCTTTCTATTCAACCATATAGGTTTAAATCTCCCTGATTCTATCAAACCTGATATTACCTCAGGGTTGTCATCAATAATAAAACAATTATCAGGAAGTGAATCCAAAGCCTCTTGAGTTAATTTTCTACTATATATGAAGATCAAATCCGGATTAAAATAATTTAAAACATTTGTTCTATGTAGTTTTAATAGTTGAAACTCCTTAAAACTTTCTGAAAAAATACCCAGATCATATATACCTGATAAAGAATTCAAAGCTTTCATAACATCGGTAAATAGTACGTTTTCAAAATTTTTCTCATCAAAAAATGCTTTTGAAATATCCAAACTATCTTTTTGAAAAGTCTCACTTATAAAATTTATATATTCTTGTGGAATAAAATCAGTAAATCCTTGCTCTTTTTTTACATAACCCTT
>JAHYJU010000021.1 GCA_019428825.1 Patescibacteria group bacterium
TAATAGACAGTACATTGACCAGAAGACCCGTCTCCTCCGGCATATCCTGTATTTGCTCTTCCATTTCCGGCACCTCCGCCACCGCCTCCGGGGACTAACCCGGGGTTCCCATCTGTTTGACTCGCGCCTCCGTCACCCCCATCACCTCCATCTGTTCCCGTACCCCCTGTTTGTCCTGATGCGTCTCCTCCATTTGACGAACTTCCTGAACCCTCACCCCCACCACCTCCTGTTGGATTTAATCCCGTAGCTCCGTTTCCTCCATTATATATTGTGTCTCCTGTACTTCCTGTTCCTCCCGAACCTGCAGATCCTGCTGTGGTACCACCTATACCTCCACCACCGCCTCCGGAAGCTATTACAAGATTGGTATCAAAACTTGAACTCCCTCCGGCGTTTCCAGTACCTCCTACGGCTCCGCCCGTCCCACCTGTTCCAACTAAAACTTGATACTCTTGTTGAGGAGTTACACTTATGTTTGTACTTTTTGCATAACCACCCCCACCACCTCCGCCACCTCCGTTGTTTGTGCTTCTTGTACTTCCACCACCTCCGCCACCACCACCCCAACATTCGACATCAACTGCAAAAATACCATCTGGTGCTGTCCAAGTCCCTGAAGTTGAAAAAGTTTGTTCATAAACAGTACCCGTGCTTGCGGTGGTACCCCTACCTTCCTCTCCGAGAGACGTTTCCTCACCATCTTCGTTCTTTGCTTTTACGGATACCCCATACTCAGTGCTCTCATTTAAATCTTGGATGTCTATGTTATCCATTTCGTTATCAGTCATCCAAATTTCGGTATCAGAGGGGTTACCATTTTTATCTATCCATTTGTTTTCCCATGTTGTGTCACTTGGAGAAGCGTAAGTAACTTGGGCTGCAAAAAGAGTGATAGGATTTGCTTGTGGGTTGTCGTTAGCATTGTTCACTAGATGTAAGGTTGAAATTGTAGGATTATCAAGAGTTGGGGTTCCCGGAGTATTCGCAGAAGTATATGTGTAGTAGACAGTGGATGCAGTTCCTGTATTTGCGGGACTTGCAGAATCTCTCGCTTGAACTTTGTATCCATAGCATTTGTTAGGGTCCAGACCTGTATCTGAGTACGAAGTACTTGTTTGCCAACTACTATTTGTTCCTCCTGTCCCTTCATGATTTGTAGGACAACTGCTAGTATCAAGTGTAAAAAGATATTCTATTGGAGTTGAGTAGTCATAACCTGTAGTTGCAGTCATGCTTATTTCGGAAGAACTTAAATTGTATGGATTAATTGAAAAAGTCCATATAGGAGAGTATGTTGTTTGATTTACAGATGGAGCCCATGTATCTGTATAAGTAACAACACATCTTCCCGAAGCTCCGGTTCCACCTGCGTAGCCTCTTGGTCTACCACCGTTTCCTGCTCCTCCTCCCGCACCCCCGGGAACTGAACCCGCGCTTCCGTCTGTTGCACTGTTACCACCATTACCTCCGTCGCCTCCGTCTGTTCCCGTACCCCCTGTTTGCCCCGAGGCGTTCCCTCCATTTGATGAACTTCCCGAACCCTCACCACCACCACCTCCGACCGGGTTTGATCCTGCAGCTCCGTTACCTCCATTGTAGGTAGTACCTCCTGTACTTCCGGATCCTCCCGAACCTGCTGATCCCGGGCTTGCTCCTCCTACACCACCTCCACCACCACCCGTAGCAACAACTGTACTTGTATTGAAACTTGAATTACCTCCCGGCCCCCCGTTTGCTGTTTGAGCTCCACCCGAACCCCCTGCACCTACTACTACCTGATATCCCTGACCCGGCGTTACACTTATGTTTGTACTTTTTGCATAACCACCCCCACCACCCCCACCACCTCCATTGGCTGTATTTTTAGTACTGCCCCCACCACCTCCACCACCTCCCCAACACTCAACTTCCACATAGTAAATTCCATTAGGAGCTACCCACGTTCCCGAAGCATTAAAAGTATCACTAACAGCATACACATTTGTTTTTTTAAGTGTTTTGAGGTTATCTAAAATATTTTGCCTATTAATTAAAGCCCAGATAAGAATTGCAATAAATAGGACAGAATTTCTAAAGCTTTTTCTTTTCATATTCTGTTTTTGATTATATCGGATTATTTAGTTTAGGAGTAATAACTAAATGAAAATATATCGGCAAAGATCCAAGTTCAAAAGCTACTTTTTCTTTTGTTTTTTTCTGTTTTTATCTAATAATAGATATGTCAAGAGTCCTACAGATACCACCAGCAGAAAGATAGTGATTATTACCAAATAATTTTGTCTTATAACTCCCAAAACATTAATTGTTTTTGTTCCCAATATTAATCCCCCAAGTTCTCCTATAAAAGAAGTTTCTTCACTCGACTCTGTAGAAGAGGTTGTCTCTTTGGTTTCATCTAAAAAACCTAAAGGGTCAAGAATTTCATCATAATTATCAGGAAATGTTAATGAAATCTCTGCTTCTTGAATTATTCTCTCTCTGTCAACAAGTTGTTTATAGCTGGAAGAAAAAGGTTCAGATATTTCTACAATAGTAAAAATTCCCTCGTCATTTATAAAGCACGTGCCGTAATTTCTTAGGTTGTTGTTTTCAATAAGTTCCTCCCCGCTCATACTTGCACACACCTCTCCGTTGGTGGGTTCTTCAAAGGGTAAAAAAATCGCATAGAATTTTTCAGGGTCAGTGTTTTCAATATAAACAGGTTTACCCACGAATATTTCTGTTTCGGGTAAAGTAAAAGCAAATGAAAAAAAGCCCAATAGATTTAGGGCAATTGTGAATATACTTAATTTGACTATTTTGCTCATACTATATTTTATTGAGCAGTTATTTCGAAACCCCAATTTATTATACCCGTGCATGTTCCTGTTTCCACATAGTATATCTGGATACAATCACCTGCGGAAACACTCTCGGTATTTGAAGTATCCGAGCAGTTTCTCAATGACCCATTTCCAACAACACTGCAAGTTACAGATGTTGTTTGATATGCTCCTGTACAAGAAGTTGATTTTCTTACTGTAAAAGCGCATGTTGACCCTGCCGCCGGGGCTGTTTGTACTGTTCCGTAAAGATTTTTAATCGTTCCGTCATAGGGCACAGTTGCCCCAAGCATAGTTGTTAATGTTGTATTACAAACAGAATATCCGAATGGATTACAAACTGCAGTTGCTGTTAATGATGTTGAGCTTCCGCCCCCTACCAACGCTCTGTAACCGGGCTTTTGCCAACTCCCATCCCCTCTCCAAAATGTAGACGAGCTTGCACTTGATCCTGAGTCTAGATTTCCCACAGGGAGATTTCCTGTAACTCCGTTTGATAAATCAACCTGTGCCCATGCAGGGTTGTTATCGGTCCCCGTGTTTGAAAGATATCTAGTTGCGTTTGCGTCTTTTGCCAGATTAGATAAGGTGTCTACAGCCGATCCGAAGAGTATATCACCCTGAGCCACACTTCCGCTTACTTGAGTAAAGTCGTGACCTGGGTTTGGGGTTGCGGCGTAAACCAGTTTCATAACAATAAGTCCTGCAAGAACTAGGGATAGCATCAAAAAAAGAGTTTTCTCACCGATATTTTTCTTTCTTACCTTATTTTTTACCATACTATATATATAGAATATCTTATAAAAGGAGTAATTTCTACCAATTACCCTTAAATTATGATATATAATGCTCAACAAAGGTAAATACCGTACTTTTTCCCTGTTTTGCGGTAATATTAAATAAATGGAAGATAACGTTACTCAAATAAAACAAAAACTTGATATTGTTGATGTTATCAATAGTTATGTAGGTTTGAAAAAATCAGGAAGAAATTATAAAGCTGTCTGCCCTTTTCATAACGAAAAAACTCCGTCATTCATGGTTTCTCAGGAACTTCAAATATACAAATGTTTTGGTTGTGGGGCCGCCGGTGATATGTTTAATTTTGTCGAGGCGATAGAAGGTGTGGATTTTTCACGGGCCTTAGAGATACTGGCAGAAAAAGCAGGAGTAAAACTTGTTAAATCAGATGCTTACGATACCCAAAACGCTCTTAAGAAAAAAATATATGAAATAAATGATATGTCGGCTAAATTTTATCAGTATGTCCTGCTTAAACAAAAAGCCGGGGCAAAAGCACTTAAATATTTAAAAAAGGAAAGAAAAATTAACGAAAAGTCTATAATAGATTTTAGATTGGGTTACGCCCCAAACTCATGGGACATTCTAACTAAATTTTTAAAATCTAAGGGGTATAAAGACCAAGATTTAATCCAATCGGGAGTTACCGTAAAGAGAAGTTCCGGGGAAGGTTTGATAGATAAATTCAGAGGGAGGATAATTTTTCCCTTTATAGGAATAGACGGGAAGGTTTTGGGTTTTACGGGAAGAACTATATACGATAGGGAGCCAAAATACTTGAACACCGGGGAAACTCCTGTTTTCCATAAATCCTTTTTTCTATATGGTTTAGACAAAAGTAGAGTTAGTATAAAAAAAGAAGGGGCTGTCTTTGTAGAAGGCCAAACTGACGTTATAAGCTCCCATCAGGCAGGGATAGAAAATATTATTTGTGTTTCAGGAACAGCTTTAACCGACAATCAGCTTGAAATCCTTTCCCGATACACTAATGATATAACTTACTGTTTTGATTCGGATTTTGCAGGTATAGAGGCTTCTTACAGAGCCATAGATCTGGCAGAAAAAAGAAATTTTAATGTACGCATCTCTGTAATACCGGAACCCTATAAAGATTTGGACGAGCTTATTAATTCCGAACCTGAAAAAGCTAAAAAAATTCTTAAGGAACCCATTCCTGTATATGATTTCTTTTTGGCCACAGCTCTAAAAAGGAATAACAAAGAAACTGCTCTAGGTAAAAAGGCCATAATGGAGGAGTTAGTACCTTTATTTTCCAAGATTTCCAACAGGGTTTTATTTGACCATTATGCAAAAGAAATAAGCTCGGAGCTGGAAATTTCGGAGGATACAATTTTTTCAATGTTAAAGAAAGGATATGTTGAAAAAGATGACGAAAAATTGGAAATAGAGGAGATTGATCAGAAATTCCCTATTAAAGATAGAAAGATAGAGGGGTATTTTGTCTCTTTAGTTTTGAAAGTATCTCTGGAGAAGGCAAAAGAAAGTGTAAAAAAACTTAATACAGAAGATTTCCTTAACGAGAATGTCAGAGAAATATTTTCAACAATAGAAAAATACATAGAAGATAGAAAAACCGACATAAACATAAAATCTCTCACCAATAAATTAGAGGGTGATTTAAAGGATTTACTCTCCGAGCTTTATTTGTGGGAATTTGAGGATGGTGAAAGTGATGATGACGCGCAAAAAGATATGGAGAGTGAACTAGAAAACGTTACCCAAAGAATAAAAAAAGAGTCAATTAAGAGACAGTTGCAAATTTTATCAAGTGAGATTAAAATAGCCGAAACCAAAAAGGAAGAGGAAGAGCTTCAAAAGCTCACTAAGAAGTTCGAAAAGTTGTCAAAAAGCCTTTTATAGAGTATAAATTCCCTGTATTAAATTTTTGTTAAATCCCGCTTTTCTGCGTTTAGCGCCGATTAGCATAGTTTATAAAATATGCCAAAAAAAACAAAAAAAGAAGTTTCTAAAAAAAGCTCCGTTAAAAAAACTAAGGAAAAAAATACAAAAACCAAGGCAAAAGCTTTTAATATAAAAAATAAAAAAACAAAAAAAGAAGGTAAGAAGGTAAAGAAAACGCCTTCTAAACAGGATGTTAAAGAGAAGAAACAAGAAGTTAAGAAAAAAGTATCGAAAAAAAGTGTAAAACAGCCTGTTTCTAAGAATAAAGTTAAGTCATCAAATAAAGGTAAATCTCAGAAGAGTAAAAAAGACTTACCTGAATCCGAAACTAAAGAAAGTGGGTTGAAATTAAATACCAAAGACCTTGGAATAAAGAAATTAGTTAAAAAAGGTAAAAAACAAGGTTATCTTACCCTTGATGATTTATTAGTTTTATTCCCTAACGCTGAGGAAGATATCGAAACTTTAGATTTCCTTTACGAGAAATTGTTGGAATCCGGAATTGACGTCTTTGATATTGGTTCCGAAAAAGAAGCTGAAAAAGTTGCAAAGCTAGAAGAAATTGACCTTTCAAAGATAAAACTTGATAAAACTACAACGTCTGACCCTGTAAGAATGTATCTAAAAGAAATCGGAACCTATGATCTTTTAACCAAGGATGAGGAGGTGGATTTAGCCCAGAGGGTAGAAACTCTAAGACTACGGGAATTGGTTAAACGTATGCAAGAAGACTCAGCTAAAAAACCTTCAAAAAAAGAAATTGCAACCGAGTTCGGTGTTACGGAAAAGGCTTTGGCTGAGATAGAAGCAAATCAAAAGAAATATTCAATTGAAGATGGTGAAAGAGCGAAAGAAATTCTTTCGAGAGCAAATTTGAGGCTCGTAGTTTCTATAGCTAAAAAATACATGGGGAGAGGTCTCCAATTTTTAGATTTAATTCAAGAGGGAAACATAGGTCTAATGAGGGCTGTAGATAAATTTGATTGGAGAAGAGGTTTTAAATTTTCAACTTATGCTACATGGTGGATAAGGCAGGCAATAACCAGGGCAATTGCAGACCAGGCAAAGGTAATAAGAATCCCGGTCCATATGGTGGAGACGATAAATAAGTATAAGAAAATTGAAAGACAGCTTGAACAGAAATTTGAGAGAACCCCGACACCAGAGGAAATTGCTAAAGTAATGGAAATTGATGCTGACAAGGCTCACGAAATAGTAAAAATATCTCAAAATACCACTTCCCTTGAAACACCCGTAGGTAAGGAAGAGGATACAAGATTAAAAGAATTTATTGAAGATGAGGCAACACTTTCCCCATTTGAGTCCGCGAGCAGGGAGCTTTTAAAGGACCACATCGGGGATGTTTTACATACTTTAAATGCTAGGGAAAAGAGGGTTTTAGAGCTAAGGTTTGGATTAAAAGATGGAAGAACCAGAACCTTGGAGGAGGTTGGTAAGGAGTTCGGAGTTACGAGAGAGAGAATCAGGCAAATTGAGGCGAAGGCATTAAGAAAATTAAGACATCCCTCAAGAAGCAAGAGATTGAGGGATTACCTATAAACACCCGATAAAATACCAACCGCGATTAGAAAAAATGCCCTAAAAAAGGTATAATAACGGCGTATATATATGCAAGGGACAATATATTTAAAGAAAAAAAATAATGAACCTGAAAATAATGAACCCGTTAACTCGGGTTCTGAAAGTGTTGTAGAAGATTCTCATGAAGACGATTTACATTCTGAGAACAAAGAAGATATTGATGATATTGAGCCGATAGTCACTAGGAAAGAAAATAGTGAACCTTCCTCTTGGAATCCCGGGTTTTTGCAACCCGAGGAAGAATTGGAACAGGAGGCTGCTGAAATAGCTGAAGTTCTAACTCCGCAGATAGAGACTGAGGAAACATCAGTAGAAGAAGGAGTATCTAGTGAGAGCGACGTTGAAGTTTCCTCAAAAGAAAATTCTGATGATGAGGAATTTCTTCATGTAGATGAATCTTTAAGAAATCTATCAAAACCATTTTTAAAATATTTATTCAGATTTAAGTCTAGTGTTAAAGAGGAAAATAAAAAGGCATCTAATCCAATCTATGTTGACGAAATAGCCTCCAAATTTGCAAAGTTATACGAAACCGTGAGAAGAATTGTAGATTGGAAGGAAGAGCATCTCATAAGAAGGTCTGCCATAGAAAGAATGTTAAAGAGAAGGTTTGTATCAAAGGTTTATGGGATTAGTATTATTCCTGATGTAAATCCTGCTGATGCCGCAGAACCTCTTATTTTAGAGCTTATAAGAAGCGGGTACTTTCCTAATGGAAAAATAGCGAAGCAAAAGATAGATGAAATTCAAGTGGCTTTGGAAAAATATCTTTATGTTCTAAATAACGCTGCAGTTGGTAATGGCCATAATGGTGATAGGTCAAAAAAAGATATAAAAGCAGGAGTTAAGAAAAAAATTAATTTATATAACTGGATTATTGAGATAGCGGCTTGTGAGATAGAGGATATCTTGGATGCTCCCTTGAGAGAGTATGCTCTTTTAGATCTTATGACAGAGAGTTTATTAGAGAGAATCAAAGTTCTTCCTGAGAATATATTAGTTGAAAAAGAAGAGTATGTGCAGACTTATATTACTGTTCACAGGACACTTTTCAATTTAGATAACCCAATCATTAGCTTTCATCTTTTAAAGTATAAATATCCTGAATTTTTTAGTTCAAAAGAATTTGTACCTGAATTCACCGATAAGATAATTGATGTCTGGGGTGAGATAGAGGCTGATCTTGGTTACGAAAAAAGCTCCGAATTTTTTAAAGTTGCTGATAAATATGATGCCGCGTATCTTATGATAGGTGACGCTATGAACCTGTCTGAAAACGATTTGGACAATATTGATTATAAAGTTTCTGACCCCGGAATGTTTTTATCTCTTGTAGAAAAATCTTATAATTCCAGATTAGCTACTTTAAAAAAGCGACTTTCAAAACTTGCAGTATTTTCTACCCTTTCTATTTTAGTTGCCGGTGCGGCAAGCCTTTTAATATTTGAAATTCCTGTTGCAACATTGGTAATTGGTGATTGGAGCCTTTGGGCTATAGTAGCAGACCTTGCGATTCCTACCTTTTTAATGTTTTTCCTCGTCCGAATGATAAAGCCTCCATCAGGTAATAATTTAGAAGCTATAAAAGAAGAGGTTACAAAAATTGCCTACAAGGTAGAGGAATTGGATATATACGAAGTTCTAATTAGAAGAAAGGTACGAAAGGTTTCGAACTTCATTTTTGCATTAGTGTACTTAGCAGGTGGTGCAGTGTCATTGTACGGAATATATTGGGTTTTTGAACTGGCAAAAGTTCCCTGGACTTCTCTATATATCAATACAGCAAATGTAGCAATGGTTGTAGCATCAGCAATGATAATTAGGCAGAGGTCTAAAGAGCTTACCATAGTAGAGAAAGAGAACGTAATTGAGTTCCTTTTAGATTTCTTTTCTATTCCTTTAGCTAAGATAGGTGCTTGGTTCTCAAGAAAATGGAAAGAATACAACATTGTAAGTGTATTTTTCATAGCTTTGGTGGACTTTCCGTTTTCAGCTTTTGTAGCTATGCTTGAGGGTTGGCGCAGTTTTATCAAACAAAAAAGGTCCGAATTAAATTAAACGCCACCGTTTTTTTCCAACCGATTTAATTCAGCAGTGCTATGGATAGATTTAGTACAGCTGCAAAGGATACCCACAGTATGTACGGGATGAGTAAAATTGCAGCGGGTTTTTTAATTTTCCAAAATAAGATTATTGTATAAAGTATTGCAAACCACAAAATTATAATTTCATAAAAAGCTAGCATTGGATTTTCCATACCAAAGAAAATTATTGACCAAAGTGTATTTAAAACAAGTTGAATGAAAAATATTACTAGGGCCTTTTTTCTTAACTCATTTTTTTCTGATAGCCATATCATGGATACCGATATTCCCATGAGAACAAAGAGAGTAGTCCAGACCGGTGCAAATAACCAGTTAGGAGGGTTGAAAGATGGTTTTGTAATCCCTGTGTACCAACCTCTTATTGCGGGGGTGGTGAATAAAGAGCCGATTATTCCTGCTAGTTGGCAAATAATTATGAACGATATGTAAGTAAATATATTTTTGTTTTTCATATTTTTATAATAGCACTTTTAGATTTTGTTTTTCGTGCAGGTAGAGATATTTTTTTATATAACATATAATAAAGGATATGGCTGCCTATCTAATAAAGTTTTTCTTTGGAGTAATTATTCTTCTTCTATCCACTCAGATATTTGTAAAATTAGCTGTAAAATTATCGGAAATTTTTAGACTATCCCCGTTAATTATTGGTCTTACAATAATGTCTTTAGGCACATCTCTTCCCGAAATAGCAGTTTCTTCAATATCTTCCTCCGGAGGAGACACAGGCTTAGCAACGGGCAACATAATAGGATCAAATATAATAAATGTTTTTCTGATATTCGGAATAGGTATCTTGGTGGGGAAACTGAGAATCGGTACTACAAAAACCCAAAAAAACATTGTAATACTTCTTATAGCAACATTATTTTTTGTTTTTTCTCAAGCCATTTTTCCTTTTCCTAGAATTTTAGGAACATTTTTACTTCTTTCTTATATTGCTTTCACTTATATGGAGTACAAATGGGGAATAATGGGTAGGGTAAAGGAAGACCTGGCTTTTATAACGAGTTTAAAAAAAAGAAAAATTTCACCCGATTTAGTTCTTGGAATTATATTTTCAGTTTTTGGAGTTGGTATCGGTGGGTTATTGGTGGTTAACTCCATGCAGGAGTTGGCATTAATATCAGGATATTCGACAACTCTCTTTGGTTTGACTTTAATATCAGTTGCAACATCATTACCGGAATTATTTACAACTATACAAAGTCAAAAAGAAGATGAGGAGAAAATGACAATAGGAAACTTGCTTGGTAGTAGTTTGTTCAATTTGTTGTTTATAGGGGGATTGGCAAATATTCTTGGAGGTTCTATGGAGCTTCCAATGGTGGAAATATGTTTCTTGATAATTTCCTCTATCTTTTTCTTTGTTATAGTGAGTTTTTATAAAGGTAGAGTTGTGCCTAAGTGGGTGGGAATGATTTTGATTGCTACCTTTTTTATTTATATATATGTTTTATCTTTTACTACTTTTGGGGTTTTAAGCAGGTAGTTTCGAAAAAAAGAAACCCCATCTTTTACCTAATAAGATGGGGTATGTTTCGAAAATTATCTTTCCTTTCTATTTTTTTTTCTGGATTTCTATGCTTCCGTTTTTGATTTCACCTAATATCGAAAATATGTCTGCCCATGTAAATACAAGTTTTTCTGGGGTTGAGTTACCGGTATAGTGGGGCTTTGTTCCAAGATATCCGTAAAAAGATACTAGTTGTTCCAGAGTTCTATCTGTGGAAGCTTCTATACCTGAAGCAATTTCTGCAAAGACAGGATATCCTTTTCCCCTGTATTCAACTAAAACAGCAGTATGATAATAGGTGTTATAACCGTTATGACCTATTGGGGCTGTTAGATACACGATGTCCCTGGGTTTTATATCATTCCACAAATTTCCGGATAGAAAATCATCCAGTGTTGAATCATAAATATGCTCGGGATAATTTTCCCTAGCCCATTGAACTTGTTTTACAGTATTTGACCATGGAAATGGTTTCTCATAATCTCCGTTACCGTATTCAAGCCAATTGACAGGTATCCCCATGTTCTTTGCATAGAGTGCCACAAATGATGAGCAGTCTCTGTGTTCTTCCCAAGAGTATATTCCAATCATTTGGCTCTTAGCCATTTCTGCATATTGAATTGCTAGATTAACCTCGTAATTTATTACTAGGGGATTATTATTTGCCTCTACATGCTGGGGAATTAATATACTAATAAAAATAACAGTTGTAAGGAATATCAGGAATATTTTTCTCATTTTCTTCTCCATCCTCTTAGTTTTAAGAGATTTTATTCTTACTTTTTATATTTGTCAAAATTATAATAGCGATAAATTTTTGTAACTTATTGATAATATAAAAATAGCCCCGTTCTTTAAACACTAGTGTTTAGAACGGGGCTTGTATAAATTTTATTTTTCTCTCGCTTCATCAAGCATTTCTGCAAGAGACATTCCTTTTGGTCTACCTGACAAACCGTTAGGATTTTCAGGGAATAGTCTAGGTAGACACAGTGGTTGATTGTCCAGAATGTAAACATAGTTATCTGTTGTTTTGGACCAACCTCCGAACCCTATTGTTATATCCAGTTCTTCAACCAACATCTTCGAATATGGGCTACAAATTTCATATGGCCAAGATAAAGCATAGACTTGTATGCCTGTATTTTCAAAGATTATTTCCTGGCTCATTTTTATGTCCGACATAGCCGAATATTCAGTAACTTCGTTGTGACGATTATGCCAATGGGTGTGGGTTCCCAAAGAGAAATACCCATTTTCTACACCTTTGGTATAAGATAACCAACATCTGTTATCTTTACAATGGTAGTTTTCTTCCTCGGATAAACCTTGCGTAACTATAAAAGTGTTCATATGTGGTTTATACCCATAAATCTTTTCAAGTTCCGCAAAATTTTCAACCATTCTTTCATTTGATTCCCAAACCATACGCCCGGGATCTGTTGTCAGAATGACCGATCTAGCCGGAAGATTTAACCAACCATAAACAAATCCTTGTATCTCATGGATAGTTACAAAATGGTAGTCATTCTCCATGAGGTAAGTAATCTGCTTTATAAAGGATTCTTCTGTCATGGCATAGTTTGGGTACATATCGTAAACATCGCCGTGGAATTCAAGAGAGACGATTTTGTTTGCTACACCATACAGGTCGATTCTTTGACCCATCTTTTCCCAATATTCATCGGAGAGTTGATAGGAGTCAATATAATTGTATTTCTCCATTAACTCTCGTATCTTTATTCTTTCCTCAACGAATACAGGGTTCTTGGTTGGGGTTGGGGTTGGAGTTACAGTTACAGTGCTAGTTGCTTGTTGGGTTTTTGTCGGTGTGGGTACGGTTTCTGTGATTGTCAGGTGCTCTGTTTCAGATGTACAGGTAACAGTTGGAAGATTTTCAACTTCTATATCGGTAACCATTCTAGTGCAACCGGCAAAAAGTATTACCAAAATAACACATAAACCAAAAATTTTCGCGTTCATTTTCTTCTCCATTCTCTTAGTGTTTCAAAAATTTCATTCTTCTTTTTGATATGTGTCAAAATTTTACAACACCAATAAATTTTAGGAACCTATCGCTAATAAAAATAGCCCCGTTATAAGTGTATTTGCTTAAAAACGGGGCTAAGGTATCTAGGGTTGAAACTTTTCCAATTCTTTCTCCAGTTGTGGGAGAAAATATTGCTCAAAGTACAGATTACCCGGGTCGGGTTTACCTCGGCCTATCTGATAGTGCCCGACAATATTTTCGTAGGGAATATCATAGACAAGCATAAGCGAAACTACAAGATCAATGGTTTTAGTGGTTGTAATTTCTATAACCTCAACCATTTTAGGACTTGCGACCCCTGTAATCATGTAGTTGTAATTACGACCACCCATCTCTATCTGTATAGAACGGCTATCGTAGTCGACCCAATTTCCATCGTCGTTCCATTGCTCTGTGGTTCCGTTGGCTCTTTCTACCCAACTTTCTCCCATCGGAAGCATTTGAGATATGCCATCTTGGCTTACTGCAAAATGAACTGATTTTGTTGTACCAAGACCCCAGAATGTGGACATTTTATTCCATTTTTCAGGGTAATCTCCTGATTGGCCATCTGTGTGAATTACAATTGAATCAGGGATTATCATATCATTAGCCTCTGTACTTAAAGGTAATTCCCGGTAAAAATCTCCGAAAAATACCAATACTTCTCCGTTTTCTCCAATTTCAAAGATAGGAGAAATAATCAGCTCTGTAGCTTTGGGGGTTTCGGTTATTGTTGGTTCCGGAACTTCCACACGTTTTGTTTCTATAACAGTAGCAGTTGGTGTGGGTGTCGGTTTTGCAACTTTTGTGTTCGTTGGAAATATATTCTTTGTAGGTGATACTCTTACGTCATAGGATTTAGTCGGTGTTTGAGTAACAACTTTTGTGGATTCCTCCGCTTTGACTACGATTTCCGTACAACCGGTAACCATTACGGCAAACACTAGTAACACTAATGTTACTTTTCTTAAAGTTTTGGTGCCCATTCTTCCTCCTCTCTTTCTATTTTTTATTATTGATTCGTTTTTTCTTTTTTAGGTTTTCAAAGTTCTCATTAGATTTTAAGATAAATAGAGGTATTTGTCAAAACTATGGGTTTCTAAATGTGTAAAATAAAAAAATTTAATCCTGTATAATATAGATATGAGAAAAAAACCTATAATAATAACTATTTTAGTATTCTTATTAATTTTAACGGCTTTCTTTGTATTCAAAGATCGTAGAATTCTGGTAGAGGAAAATGAAAAAGATGAAATTTCTTACGAACAAAGCGCAAGAGATACTGATACTCCAAATGATGAAATTGATGAAGAACTAGAGGAAAGTTTGTCTACATATAACGATACTGAAAATGGATTTAGTTTTAATTACCCAAATTACCTTAAACCCGAAGCACAGCAGGACGGCTCTCTTTGGTTGGGTATGTATGGCCCGACTCAGGCTACCCAAACAGAGTTTTATGATGGGATAAGCGTGGGATTTCAAGTGTTTCCTTTAGAAAATCAAAATTTGAGAAATGTAGTTGAGAATAAAAGATTATTGTTTGCGGATCTTTATGGTGATGAAGTTTCTGAAATATCTAATATTGATTTGGGTGTCGTTTCGGGATACAGTTTTTCCGATAGTGTTGGAAAATATATGTACGTTCAATTGAATTCAGAAAAGTATTTAGAGATAGTTAATACCACTTCTGATCCCGGAAATCTTGGATATCATAAGGTCGCGTCTGAAATTGTAGAGAGCGTTAAAGTATTAAAATAGAACCGATAAGTCGAAGCCTATTTAGATTATTTTTTCCAACCGCATTGACCTATTGTTTCTATACATCCGCAGGAATAACCAAGATTGGATGGGAAGTTCGGGTTAACTTCGCATGTAGTTATAACACCCTCGTATTTTGCAGGCTCGTTTGTACATATTCCATGACCGCCCCCACATCCCTGACTTTCCCATACGCATTGGGTTTCTGTTGTACACGTACCTTCAGATGAATCCAAAATGTAATCTACTTCTTCAGCGTTACCCATGTTTCCAAAGGGGCTTCCTTCTTCTGCTCCGTCACCAATTTCTATCTCTTCTTCAGGTTCTTCTGCCACAGGAGACATTGACCTGTAATATTCCCACTCATTATACTCATTTCCATCTATTAAACACATTCCATACTCACCCAACTCGTTTGACATTATTTTTACTTCTCCCCCCATACATTCACAAAATGTAGAAGCGGGGTTTGTCACGCACACTGTTCCTTCAGGACACTCAACACCGCCGGAAGCCTGCTCGTAACAATCTTCTGCAAGCGTTTTTTCAATTATTGGTTCTGTTGGTTCTTCAACAGGCGGAAATTCAGCAACAAAACTAAGGCCGTCTTTTGTTAAACATACCGGGGGATAAGACTCCTGCATAATACTTCCCGGAGAAGCAATGCATTCCTCAAAGGTTGTAATAGGAGTTTTAGTTGAAAGGGTTTGACTGTAAGCGTAGATTCCTATTGCCACTAAAGCTAGCACAACAACACTGACCAGAATCCAGATAAGTTTTCCTGATTTATTTTTTTTCTCAACTTCAGTTTCTGTATTAGATAAACCCTGTATGGTTTCCTCTCCAATGTTATTCATTTGATTGTTCGATTCAGGGACAGTATTATCTATTCCTGAAGTTGGTGTTGGAGTTGGTATCTGGTTTGGCAGGGTTTCTTGAGATGGGGTTTGCAATTCAGGTTGCGGTTCCGGATTCATGTTTGAGATTGGATTAATAGGTTCAGAATGTGGTGTTGCGTTCAAATTTGGAGTAGGGGCTATAGAATCAGCTTGTGGTACTTCTTCCGTGCTTTGATTTGTCATTTGAGGTTGGGATTGTGGTGTTGCGTTCAAATTTGGTGTTGGGGTTGGAG
>JAHYJU010000061.1 GCA_019428825.1 Patescibacteria group bacterium
AGGTTTAGTTTTTCTTTTAAATTTTTAACATCTGAAGTTTCAAACTCGAAAGTGAAAACGTCATAAAATCCTTCTGTATTGTGGTTTATCTCGTATGCAAATTTTCTTCTTCCCCAAAAATCGTTTTTTATATCTTTACCACCCATAGAAGTAATTATCTCGGTTAGTTTCTTGGAAAGGTCTTTAGCTCCTTCTTCCCCAAGATCATTTTTATAAATTGTCATTATCTCGTATTTCATATGTTTCACTTCAAAAGTACAGTCAAATTATATATTTAAAACTGCATCTGTCCATACCTATTGTTCTATTCTTAATAGAGTTTATGCAGGGACTTGGAAATGTTATCAAAAATGGGAAAAAAGGCAAGTGGTATAGTGAAAACATATCTGTATGTTAATATTTTACTTATGGATACTGCTAGAATAGGAAATTCAAATTCTATGGAAAAAAGCAGAAAGGTGATTACTTCTGCCGGTAGTTACTTAGTAAAAAAGAACGATAACGGTAACTACGAACTTTTTGTTATTCACGAAATATGGCCGGACGGTAAAGTAACCTACTGCTTACCAAAAGGGAGTAAGGAAAAAGATGAATCTCTTGAAGAAGCTGCTATAAGAGAAACAACCGAGGAATCGGGCTACTCTAACTTTCAAATTATTAACTACATTGGCTCCCGTACTTATGAATTAAATTGGGATATTATATGGATTAAAACTGACCACTACTTTCTATCTATACTAGAGAACGAGCAAAAAGTTGAGCAAAATTTGGTTGAATACGAAAAAAAGGTTATTGTAGATTCTTTTTGGATAGATCTGGAAAAAGGTCTGAAAATGCTAACAAATGAAAATCAAAAGGAACATCACGATTTGGTAAGAAATCTTTTGAATATAAATAAAATCTAAGTTTTATACTTAAAAAACTATACACTAAACCTAAAAAGCACCACGTCCCCATCATGCATTTCGTAGTTCTTACCTTCAAGTCTTACTAAACCCTTTTCTTTAGCCTTTTTTAAGCTTCCTATTTCTAATAAAGTTTCAAAATTTATGATTTCTGCTGATATGAAACCTCTTTCAAAATCTGTGTGTATCTCACCGGCGGCCTGTGGTGCTTTTGTTCCTTTTTTGATTGTCCAAGCTCTTACCTCTTTTGGACCTGCCGTCAAGAACGTCTCAAGACCTAAGATTTCGTAGCCTTTTTTTATTAATTTATCCAAACCCGAATATTCAATTCCAAGCTCTTTTAAATAATTTTCACGCTCGTTTTTATCAAAATCTGCTAAATCAGCTTCAAGTTTTGCACATATTATTATGCTTTCTTCTAAGCTTTTATCTATGTTTTGTATATTTTTATTACTCAAATATTGTTCGCTAACGTTTAAAACTAAAATTTGGGGTTTTAGGGTTAATAAATTTAGTTCTTTCGATGCTTCCAACTCTTCTTCACTTAAACCCAAGTCGGTTGCAAGAACTCCTTTGTTCAATCCTTCGAGGATTTTTTTTGCGGTTTCATGTTTTAATTTAATTTCTTTATCTGTACTTCCTCTAACTTCTTTTTCTAACTTCCCTATCGTATTTTCTAATGATTGAATATCAGAAAGAAGAAGCTCGGTGTTTATTGTTTCTTTATCAGATACGGGGTCTATAGAACCTGCTCTGACAACATTTTCATCTTCAAAGCTTCTTACTACGTGGGCAATTGCACTAACTTCTCTAATGTGACCTAAAAAGGCGTTTCCCAAACCCTCACCTTTAGAGGCACCTTTAACTAATCCAGCAATGTCATAGAATTTCACAACTGCCGGGGTTACTTTCTCAGGAATGTCTCTACCTTCTGAACCTCTACCGTAATCATTAATTACTATTTTGCATAACTCTTCTAATCTATGGTCAGGGACGTCCACAACCCCTATGTTTGGCTCTATTGTGGCAAAGGGGTAGTTTGCCGCTAAAGCAGCTTGACGTTTTAATAGTGCATTAAAAAGAGTGGATTTCCCAACGTTTGGAAGTCCTACGATTCCAATACTTAAAGATGACATGATGAAGTTATTCTACTTTATTGGAATAGCGCTGTCGAACAACGTGAGACAGCACCTATTC